>CAZLKP010000442.1:1754-3678 GCA_964560095.1 uncultured Bacteroidia bacterium | reverse complement strand
CAGATACCAGAGCCACTGTTGCTTCATGAGTACATAGAAACCTGCCTGGGAGGAGGCCTCCGACAGGTTCGTCGCGTCTACAAACTGGAACCACATATAACTCCATGAGCGTCAGAGGAAATGTATTGGTGATCGAAGACGAAAATGAAGTCTTTGAAGAACTCGAGGAAAGCCTTGTGGCCCATAACCTCTTCCACGCTCCCTCCCTCACTGGTGTTCGCGATATTCTCCGGCGAAAACATATGCACCTTGCCATCGTGGACCTCAATCTTAAAAGAGAAGAAAACATTCGCTTCTCGGGACTGGACTATATTGCTACGCTGCGGAAGCGATACCCGAATATGTCTATCCTGGTGATCTCCAAATATGATGATCCTGGGCGTATTAAAACAGCCTTCCAGAATGGAGCCGATGACTACATCTGGAAAGGAGCCTATAATCCATACGATCCGGATTTCAGGCAGATAATCAATCGACTCGTTTCGGCCTCCAAACAACACGCTTTGCTCAGCGAGCAATATCGAAAGGACATTCACGGCAAATCTCCACAAACCAAGCAAATCAGGCAGACCCTACGTAAATACGCTGAGACTAAGCAATCTTTTTTCCTCATCGCAGAAGTGGGAATCCCTCTGGGTCTGTTTGTGAATTACCTTCACTTTCATGCAGCCAATATCCACCATCATTATGCTATAGATCGGCAACCGGTGATCATGAATGCCCGTGAAATGGATACGGATCAAATCCGGGAAGCGTTCCTGCATAGCCAGAATCGCCGGGATAAGTCGATCATGGATCTGGCAAATAATCATATTCTGCTCATTGAAAACACCGACCGGCTCTCCCGAACCCGGCAACGAGAATTGCTGGAGATTTTACAGCATTTTCGTTACCCGGGGCTCACAAAAACCCTGTCAATTCAGCTCGTAGCAGGGTTGAGGAGAGATCCAAAGGAGGCTCTGGAGAAAGGACGTCTGCATCCGGATTTCTACCAGGCATTACCTAAGGTGGCTATCCCGCCTCTGCGGGATAGAAAAGCCGACTTGCGGGCCCTAATCCCTGCCTGGCTGGCGGAGCAGGGAGTATCCCCCACATGGCTGCCTGTTGAACATCTCAATTACTGGCTACGATATCCATATCCCGGCAACGAACATGAGCTCTACGACCTCCTAAAGCAGACCCTGGAGCATCATCAGTCGAAATTTCAACAATCCGAGAAATGGAAATCGACCCCAGTTAGCCTGGAATCGTACCCTGCTGAGATCCTCAATGGCCACGATGCAGAGGGAGATATGTTTACCCAGGTTGCCCGCCTGGAATTGGGATATATCGAACGGGCACTCCAGCGATTCGCTGGCTTTCGCAACCAGAAAAGCCTTGCTGCCGAGCTGGTTGGTATTTCCAGTGCTGATAATATGACCAAGACCTACATCAAAAAATACTGGCGTTTATATCCGGAGATCGTTTCGCAGTACCCCATGATCATGACATGCTATGGATTGTCTCATTCACATTCAGGGAAAATCGGTTAGGTTGATTCCGTTGGTCGTTAAAGGCGCCAAAGAAAGGAAAAATCAAAAGGAGGAGAAGAACAAAAACGAAACCCTGGAATACTGGTGGTGTTGGAAATCGGGTGATGACTTCCAACCAGACCTTTATACACGGGCTGTCTGGAATCTCCTTCAACAAACGGGAGAAAAGGATATCAATCCGCCAGACGAAGAATCGCTTCAGGTTCTTATCGCTATCGGTAGTTCCAAAGACCTGGAGGATTTCGATACGCTTAAAAAGCTTGTTGAGCCAAACAGTAACATTCGTTGGACGGTGAAAGCTAGTGAGCACGCGCAGCCAAGAAATCTGCCAGAAAACCTTCATCGCTGTCCCATGATCTTCGTGGCCGAAGATGAGTTGTTTAGCAGGAACA
>CAZLKP010000442.1:0-1744 GCA_964560095.1 uncultured Bacteroidia bacterium | reverse complement strand
ATCGAACAAATGGGCTTATTGAAACGCAAGAGGAACCGGATCAGAACAGGGATATGTATTCCATCTGGAACAGTAATTGGGACAAGCGTCATCAGTTTCTGGATTCCTCTATTTGGCATCGGTCGATCGGTTTCTGGCCGGATCCTGAGAATTTTCTCAGCCGTTTTGAAGCACTTCTGAGCGAAATGCTGGAGACCTGGGAAAAGGGGTTGTATTCTACGATTTCAGCCATAGAGTCTCTAGAGTTTCAGTGCCGCTTGTTGCGCAACTCTTATCTCGCTCATCTGGACAAAGGACATGCACCTTCCGTGGTTCCGTTTCGCTTCCATTCCGAAACGGAGATGAAGATGAAAGCAAAGGAAACCCTGGAACAAATTCAGGACTACCGATGGGGTTGCCTGTTGATTGATGATTATGCCTATGAGGGCCTCCGGACCCTAACCGATAAGAAGGATGAGGCCGGGCTGGACAAAACTGTTATTCAGACATCGAAGCCAGAGAAAGGACCTGAATCCCCCAAAGTACCTGCTAAGAAGGAATATACTTTCTCCAAAATCGAGTTGATTGATTCGTTGGTGAATAAAAAATCCAGCAACAAACCCCTGATCAGGATCCTGAACAACAATGAAACTGACAAGGGAAAAAATCCGGAAAATTGGGTAGAAGAAGGCGGCTCTCTGATGAGAAACTACCCCAAAGCAGACATCATTATCCTGGATTATCTACTGGGTGAAGATGGCTCGGGCAGGTTTCGGTATGGGGTGGAGTTGATTGATCAAATTGCCAATGGGAAAGTTGATCAGTACAAGAGTGACGCGAAGGCTTTGTCGGAATGTAAGCCTTTCCGAGAGCATTGGATTTTTCCGATCGCAGTATTTAATAATGCTTTTTTGGGGCATTTGGGAGACTTCGAAGAAAACAGGGTGCTATCAGCTGTAAAACTGGCAAAAGGCGCTGATCCGGTGACTACGCCCGGATTATTTCTGTTTCAGTTTTTTACCTTCCTCGAAGCCCAGAAAAAGGAGTTCAGGATAAAGCTGCCGGAGGTGATGGAGAGGATTGTCCAGAGATCCGATAAAGCCCCTACCGGTAACCAACGCAGTATACTGGCTGATGTCTTTCCTCAAATCCTGGAGTCTAGAACAAATCTATCTACCTTACACAAGGCTCTTGGCAATGGAAACCTGACTTGCCTGAATAGCAACAGGGAAGGAATGGATTGGAGCATGTTTTCAAAATCATACCTCTCTATTATAGATGAAACTGGAAGGTTGGCGGAGATCAATTCTCACATTCAGAACCTGGCATATTTTATCGCATTTGGCTCCATCCAGGACTCTGGAAAGATCTATCATGAGCTTTGGCGTCTGGCTGATTCTCTTGACAATTTGAAGGAAGGTACCACTCATGCAGGCTTTGTTGATGAGGGAAAAAAGTGGATCCAACGTGTTCGGGATTATGTTCAATCATTAACCTATTCAACATGAGACCGGGCCATTTTTTTTCATTGAGGAATCAGGCTGACCTTCGGGAGCCATTTACTGAATTCAGATACAGACGGCTGGAGGTTGATGGAGAGCACCCTATTTATGTTCTGTTAGGTGCAGAAAGCATAGAAATCTGCATCAGTATTCCGGGTAGGCCAGATCACGCCACGTTGCTTGAACTATTCTATTCAGATTATCAGGATGAGAAAGGGAAGTTGGCAACCCAATTATTGGATATCCCCACCCTGTCAAAATAC
>CAZLKP010000441.1:0-3683 GCA_964560095.1 uncultured Bacteroidia bacterium | reverse complement strand
GAAATGTATTTAGTTTTCCAGTAGTATAAAAATTGCTCTTTGGAAATTATATTGAAAGTATATACGCTAGATGTTACGTATATACTTCATTATGAATCATTTATTCAGTATTTAGTAATTAATGAGATCTCGGGAACCTCATTGAAAGGTACTTTTTACGGAAGTAGCCTCAGAGTTGGATTAATGAATTGAAAGAAAAGGAAACACAAATTCCGTGGGCAGGAATAAAAGGATTAGTCCGGCGGCGCCTGCCCCCATTGTCCCCCATCTCCGTTCCACAACCCAACCGCACGCGGGGTATTTTAGCACTTCTTCACTCTCGCTTCCCTACGACGCAAACTGCATTTCGTACAGCTGGAAGTAGGCTCCTCCACTGGCCAGCAACTCATCATGAGAGCCGGATTCGACCACTTCTCCCTTGGATAGAACCAAAATCTTATCGGCTTTCTGAATAGTAGATAGCCGGTGAGCAATGATGATGCTCGTTCGGCCTGCCATAACAGTATCTACTGCCTTCTGGATGATCTGCTCCGATTCCGTATCAATGTTGGCGGTGGCTTCATCCAGCACAAGTACCCTCGGATCGTAGGTCATCACCCGGGCAAAGGCAATGAGTTGACGCTGGCCCAAAGAAAGAGTAGATCCACGCTCCCGGACGTTGTACTCATACTCGCCCGGCAACCGCTGAATGAAGCCATCAGCTCCGACTCGTTTCGCGGATTCAACTACATGGTCACGCGGAATCTCCGGATTGTTGAGGGTGATGTTGTCGTGAATCGAACCGGAAAACAGGAAGACGTCCTGCAACACAATGCCGCAGAGGGAGCGTAGCGCGTCCAGCTCGTATTCGCGGATGTCCTTGCCGTTAATCAGGATGCGGCCTTTTTGAATGTCGTAGAAGCGGGTAATCAAGTTGATGATGGTTGTTTTACCCGAACCCGTGGAGCCGACCAGTGCCAGCTTTTCTCCGGCATTGAGGTGAAAACTCACATCCTTCAGCACCCAGTCCTCATCGATGTAGGCAAACCACACATTTTCGAAGGTGATGGAAATGCCCTGGTTGATGTCGGCAAATTCAGTCTCCTCCCCGCTATCTGAAATAAAGGACTGGGTATCCAGCCCCTTGAATACCCGCTCGGCACTCACCATGCCCAGCTGTAGGGTGTTGAACTGGTCGGCCAGCTGCCGCAGGGGGCGGAAAAACATCTGGGTGTACATGATAAATGCCACCAGTTGGCCGCCAGTTACCTCCCCTTGCAGTACATTCCCGGTTCCATACCACACCAGCAGCCCCAAACTCAGGGCCACAATGATCTCCATCACCGGAAAGTAGATGGAATAGTACAACACTGAGTTGATGTTAGCCTTTTTTAACTTGGCATTTTCTTTGTTGAAGCGCATGGCCTCCTCTTCCTCCCGGTTAAACACATGCACGATGGGCATCCCAGTGATGTGCTCCTGCAAAAAGGCGTTCATGTCACTCACGGCTTTGCGCACGCGGGTAAAGGAGACCTTAATCTTATTTTTGAAAATGATCGTGGCCAGGATCATCAATGGCAGCGTTGTCAATGTGATGAGGGTGAGCTTCCAGTTGAGCACAATCATCACGACCAAAATCGCTATCAGCTGTAGAGAATCCCCCAGGATGCGTACAAGGCCCGAAGAAAACACATCGTTGAGGGTCTCAATATCATTGATGGTTCTGGTTTGCAAGGTACCGATGGGCGTTTTATCGAAATAAGTCAGCCGAAGGCGAAGGATATGTTTGAACACCTGCTTACGCATATCACGGATAATGCTTTGCCCAAGCCAGTTGGTGAGGTAGGTGTTGCGGTACATGATTAAGGACTCCAGAATCAGAATACCCAGAATCACTAGAACAATCATTCGCAGCCCATCCACATCCTGAAAAGCCACAAACTGATCTAACCCCATTTGCACTAACCAGGGACGAATCGGAGCCAGAACGGCCAGAGTGATCGTAAAAAACAGAGCACCGGCAAATTGCAAGCCATAAGGCTTGACGTAGGTTAGCAATCGCCGAAAGATGCTTCTGTCAAATGCTTTTCCGACTACCTGATTTGAACTCACAAAAAGGTCGATTGATAATGAAGATCCAAATATAACGCTTCGCTTTCAAACGACAGCTATCCGGGAAAGGTTCCACAATTTTTCTGCAAGAACAGTTAATGGAATAATAATAGTTTAATATATTTGCTATACCTTCCAAGGACAGATACCTACTCACATGGCAAAATCAAAAAAGGAAATCGGGATCAATGAGCTCTACCAGCGGGATCCGATCGAAGCGGACAAACTGGTCTGGGGCCGGGAATCAGACCCGGCTTCCCGTCGTGGATTCCTGAAAAAAGGTGCATTGGCACTCATGGGCTCTGTGCTCGGTGCCCGGATCGTATATGCCGACACCATGCCTGCCGGCCTGATTCCGGTGGGGCTTTTTCAAGACGGCAGTGGCAGCCTGGATGGCAAGCATCCCGATCTGGTGGTGCTGAACGACAAGCCCATCAATGCCGAAACACCGGCCCATTTGCTCAACGATCTCCACACCCCGGCGGATGTCCTCTTTGTCCGCAACAACGGTATCCCGCCTGCCAGTGTGGACATCGACAACTGGACCCTCACCATTGAAGGAGAATCTGTTGTGGCGCCGAAAACCTATACCCTGCAGGAACTCAAATCCCGATTTCAGCAGCATACCTACAGCCTCGTGCTGGAGTGTGGCGGAAACGGTCGCTCTGAATTCAGCCCACCGGCCAAGGGCAATCAGTGGTCCACCGGCGCCGTGGGCTGTCCGACCTGGACCGGTATCCGCCTCAAAGATGTGCTCAACGACGTGGGCCTCAAATCCGACGCGGTATACATCGGCTACTACGGTGCCGACACCCATGTGAGTGGCGACCCCAATAAAGTGGTAATTTCACGGGGCGTGCCCATTGCCAAGGCCATGGAAGACGAATCTCTGATTGCCTGGGAGATTAACGGTGAAGACCTACCCATGCTCAATGGCTACCCGCTCAGACTGATGTTTGGCGGCTGGCCGGCATCTACTTCGGGCAAGTGGCTCACAAAAATCGTGGTTCGCAACAAAGAACACGATGGTCCCAAAATGACCGGAATGTCCTACCGCGTACCGAAACTGCCCGTTGCACCGGGCACGGATGTCCCGGAGGAAGACATGAAGATCATTGAGTCCATGCCGGTTAAATCCCTGATCACCTCCCCCAAAACCGGCGGTATAATCCGCCTGGGCCGTTCGCTACGAATAGAAGGCAAAGCCTGGGCAGGCGATTTGTCGGTTTCCAGCATGGAGGTTTCCAGCGATTTCGGCGCGACTTGGCAGCGGGCCAATCTTTCGGCTCCGCAAAACCGCCTGGCCTGGCAGGCCTGGAATGCAACGGTCCAATTGCCCGAAAAAGGATACTACGAAATCTGGGCCAGAGCCACCGACAGCGAAGGCAAATCCCAACCCATGGTCGTTCCCGGCTGGAACCCCCGTGGCTACCTCAACAACGCCTGCCACCGGATCGCCGTGAAGGTGGTGTGACAGAAGTGAGATCCCCGAGGACTCGGGGCAAGCTGCTAGCGCTGTCAGAGGTCAGATCGCGGCGCTGTCAGATAACAATGTATAACTGATGACCGGTCAGCGATTAACTCCAACGTCC
>CAZLKP010000440.1:0-3700 GCA_964560095.1 uncultured Bacteroidia bacterium | reverse complement strand
TATCGGCTTTGAATTCTGAACGCCATCGGTAAATCAGCTCCGGACGGACCCCTAGTTCCTCCATTTTTATACCCCTCGCTACAGCACGCGCTTTCTCTTTATCTTACCCATGAAATTCGACCTTTAAAAAATGGCAGGTTCAAGCCCCTAAAAGTCCCTTTTGGGGTAAATAACAGACCCACAACCACGCTCTTATGGCTACAAACGACTCCCGCTACGCCGCGCTGAAACTATACCGCAAGCTGCGGCTGGGATGGATATTCAACACTTCGACTTTTCTTGGCAACCTGATCATCGCGCTCGTGGTAACGTACTTTTTCCAGCGGCTGGGATATGGCGATGCGGTGGACTACGTGTTTCTGGTGGCGATTTTGTCGGTGGGGCTGTGGATCACGGAAGCGGTGCCACCTTTTGCGGTGGGCATCCTGATCGTGACGATGCTGTTGTTTGGCCTGGGGACTGATTATGTCATCGCGGAACCTGTGCCGGTGGACATCTACATCGGCACCTGGACCAGCAATGTGATCTGGCTGCTGCTGGGCGGCTTTTTTCTGGCGGGGGGCATGAAAGAGGCTGAATTGGACCACTATCTGTTCCAGCTTGCGATTCGCAGATTTGGTAGCAAACCGGAAAAGCTGCTTATGGGGCTGATGTTTGTTACGGCCTTTGCCAGCATGATGATGTCGAATACCGCCACCACAGCTATGATGATTTCTTCCATTTTGCCGCTGATCCACGTGCTGGGGGCAAAATCCAATTACGCCAAAGCCCTGCTGACCGGCATTCCCGCTGCGGCCACCATCGGCGGCATTGGTACCATCATCGGCAGCACGCCCAATGCGATCGCCGTAGGCGCATTGCAGGAAAAAGGCATCAACATCACCTTTGTGGACTGGATGCTGGTGGGCATGCCGGTGGCACTGTTGCTGATTTACCTCTTTTACCGCTACCTGAGCAAAAAACTGAACATTGCGGCAAGCCCCCTGGACCTTTCTCAAATCTCTGCCAGCGAGAAAAAGGTCGATCCCTTCAAGCGAAAAGCTGTCATTTTTACCCTCATCGCAACGATCGCACTTTGGGTAACGGAGCCGCTTCACGGCATTCCGGTGGCGGCGACTTCTGCATTACCGATCCTGCTGCTGACCCTCACGCAGGTGATTACCTCCGATCAGGTCAGGGCGCTGCCCTGGGACACGCTCATGCTGGTCGCGGGCGGCCTTGCGCTGGGCATCGCCCTGGTAGAAGTGGGCCTGGCTAACATCGTCATGCAGCAAATCAACAACCTGCCGATCGCCGTGCTCACGGTCGCATTTATATTCAGCCTGATCGGGGTGTCACTCTCTAATGTGATGAGTAACACCGCCGCCGCGTCGATCCTGATCCCGCTGGCAGTCACGTTGCCCAGCCCTTTTGGCGTCGCCGTGCCCGTGATGGTGGCCATCAGTTGCTCCTGCGCGCTGCTGCTGCCGGTTTCGACGCCTTCCAATGCAATCGCCTACGCAACTGGCCTGGTCGAGCAAAAAGAATTTCGCAGGGGCGGCGTGTTTTTTCTGATTCTCGGGCCGGTGAGCGCATTTCTTGCGGCCATGGCCTGGGTGTGGCTGTATGTGAAATGATGCACCTATATTTTTGCCGCAAAAATCATGTTTGTAGCTAGTGCTCTGTCAACAGCCTCATGCCGGGTAATCGCTGCGTCTTTTGTAAAAAAGTCTTCCTGTAATCAAAAAACCTGCAAACACAAAGGCAGCAAATATCAGGCTGCTGACGGCCAGTTGCATTCCCCCGGAAATAACATGTCCACTGGTGCAACCACTTGCTAATCTTGCCCCGAAAAGCAGTAGGAATCCCCCGAATAAAGCCCACATGATTCGGGTTGACTTCGAGTTACCTTTAAATTTCGACCAATTCTCGTGGATGAGCGTAAATTTAAATTTTTTTCTGTACAAGGAATAAATGAGTCCGGATAAGAAAGCCCCCAGCAAAAATTTCATTTCATAGTACCCTGACTTTTCGACTTGTTCTACATGGTAGCTGTTATTTGTTGCGCCAAAAAGGTTGTCAGCGGCGAAGGGATAAAAAGTGGATGCCCCCAACCCTCTGTCTGAAACATAAAATATGGTGCAAGTAGTGTGTAAATGAGTGAAGCGACAATGCCGCCAATCATGCCGAACAGTGCATCAACAGATCCTTGCCCTAGTGAGATTGGCATTGTGCCTGGACAGTAGCCTAAGATGGCCATCCCGACACCAAATAATACACCTCCAATGACGATGTTACCCAGGATGAATGGCTTAATATGAAAATCTGCTACGCCTGCGTAAATCTCCACGCTGAGCAGTATCGCTCCAATTCCGATTGCTGTGGCAATCGTTTTGGCTACAGTCAGGTCTTGCAGAACCGCCATACCCGAAATGGTATTGTATGTATTGACCTTTGAAATCTGCAGGGAGAAACCAAACAAAAGGCCCAGGGTAATAATTACTGGCGTCATAGTTTGTCCTTCATTTTTTGAGGGGGGCTCGTGTTTTCTTTCAAGATCACAATGACCCGGTTCGTTGATCAGGCGGAGCGCCCAACCCCTGGCCAGGGTGAACCCAATGCGATGCCCATCCAGCTCCTTCGATGAGCAGCTTCTTCAATCAATCTGCGCCTCCTGCCAGTGCCTGGCAGGGCTGGTACAGGACTTCCGATGACACTGAAACAGGTCGTCCTTGTTGCTGTTTGTTCATAGTTCATGGCGATTTGTGGTGCAGGAAGCTAAGGGTTGCGGCCATACGCAGGCAGGAAGATTAAACACTGAATCCGCCTGAGGCGGAAATTGAGCTTAAAATTTACCTCTTTCCTGTCTTGCGAAGCACGACCGCGAAGCAGTACCGCAGGTAAACCCCCGCTTGCGTGCGGTGATAATAGACGTAAGTATTCTAATTCAAACTTCTGAACTCGGATGGACTCATGCCTACTTTTCTTTTGAACAAGCTACTGAAATAATGAGGGTATTCAAATCCCAGGGAATGGGCAATTTCTTTTACCGAATCATCACTCCCCAACAGTCTATCTTTAGCCATTTCCAGTAAGTGGTAGTGAATATGTTCCTGGGTGGTCTTGCCAGTCTCCTTACGCAGCAAATCGCTCAAATAATTGGGAGAGAGAGAAACATGCTCCGCACATTGTGATGCTGTTGGAAGACCTTTTCCCGCCAGATCAGCGGACGCAAAATAGCTGGAAAGAAACCCGTCAATAGCACTGACCACGGTGGTGGTCAGACTCTCTCGTGTCATAAATTGTCTATCATAATACCTGTTGCAGTGGCTTAGAAGTAAATCGATGGCTGAAACCAGCACATTTTTTGTGTGCTTATCTATTGGGTGAACGAGTTCAGCTTGTATAGATTCAATGATGGTGGTCAGGCTGTTCTTTTCGTCTTCAGACAGATGTAGCGCTTCATTGATATCATAACAGAAAAAAGAATATTCAGCTATTTTAGAAGAAAGCGGGGTTCCGTGGAGCAAGTCGGCATGGAAAAATAACCCCCAACTATAGCTGCATTCTTCGAAAACCGGGTTCTGTAGTCTGCCAACCTGGTCGGGGGAGGAAAAGAACAAACTTCCCTCCCGGAAATCTATTTGTTTTCTGCCGTATTGAAGGCTTCCGGCTTTGAGATGCTTGAGCGTAATCGCATAGAAGGACGAAGCCACCTTTA
>CAZLKP010000439.1:3440-3707 GCA_964560095.1 uncultured Bacteroidia bacterium | reverse complement strand
TCTTGAGCATGTAAATAAACTCAAGATCTATGGTTGGCGAGGGCCGGATTATATTGATTCGGCGGAGATCGACATGGCTGGGGTGGGCTGGATTTTGGTTGAAGACTGGTGGCCCTATCAGCGGCCTACTTTCGTCACGCCGCCATTCGCGGGATACATATCCGGTCATTCGACCTTTTCACGGGCAGCTGCAGAGGTGATGACCCGGATCACCGGAGATCCATTTTTTCCGGGTGGTATGGGTGAGTTTGTTGCCAAAAAGAATGA
>CAZLKP010000439.1:0-3430 GCA_964560095.1 uncultured Bacteroidia bacterium | reverse complement strand
GTGTTTGAGGAAGGCCCAAGTCAGGATGTCGTGCTGCAATGGGCGACATACACAGATGCATCTGACCAAACCAGCCTTTCCAGGATCTGGGGAGGCATCCATCCTCCGGCCGATGATATCCCCGGGAGAATTATTGGTCAGGAAGTCGGAGAAGAAGCTTTCGAGCTGGCTCGCAGCTATTTCGAAGGAACGGCAGGTCAGATCGCCTTCCCGGAAACCAGTATCAGCCCCAATCCGGCAGGTTCGAGTGCAGAGATTCGCCTTGGGATCAACCGTTCGTATTCCGCACTCAGCATTGAGATCGCAGGAATTGACGGCAGGATCGTTGCCTATCAGGAGCTGAATGATCCTGCGCCTTTTGTGCAGGTTACGCTACAGCCAGATATCAAAGAACCCGGACTATATCTGGTCCGGGTTCAGGCAGAAGATTGGGCTTCTGTTTCAAAACTAATCATCCTGGGAGAATAGTCGATTGTTCGTTCATTCTCCTCCTTTGATCATGGTGCCACGGAAGTGTAAATTTTCTGTGAGATTGATGAATTCAGCCTCATAAAAGTACATACCGGCTGGAACTGCTCCTCCCTCTTCACGGTGACCTCCCCACACCATCTCGATTCTGCCTGCTTCATCGATTTTTTCCTCCGAACTCCAGACCCGGCGGCCCTGGACATCAAAAATGACAACATGTAACGTGCCGCCACGGGGAAGATCAAACCTCAACGTAGCTGACTCGCTGAAGGGATTGGGAAAGGTTTTGCTTGTCTGGCTGGAGGATCTCACTGGAGCATCCAGGATTTTTTCCCGGGGTGTCTCAGTCATGGATATCCGCTGGTTTACCGCCACATTTACAAGTGTGTCTCTGCTTCCGGAAGGCCATTTCACAATGATTTCGCTGATTTCAGTTGCTGAGCCTAGTCCAACATGGACAGGCTTGATGCTTTGTCCATAGAAGCAAGCACCATGGTGGAGTCGGGAACAGGAACCCTGACTGGTCGTGACTGTTACCTGTGCGCCAAATGCGTTGCGATTAGATTTTGTGCCTTCCAGGTCAATCTGAATCCAGTTGGTGTAGGTCGTTTGCGCTCCATCAATGGTGAGATTTTCGTATAAAAATGGCGTAGAAAGCACATTCGCAACCAGCATATCCAGGTCACCATCTGCGTCGAAATCGAAAACTTCCAGCCCGCGAGCACGCTCAAGTTCTCCGGTTTCGGTTTCGGTGGTCCAGTCAATGAATCCTTCCGTTCCTTCTACCAGGGTGTTTTTGTAAAAAAAGTTTGGCTCATCCTGCTGCTCTTCTCCGCCAATATATTGCTTGCTCACGACGCCATTCACTGCAAACAAATCTTCGTCGCCGTCGTGGTCGTAATCCAGAAAATGTGTGCCCCAGCCCCAGCCGGTATTTTCGACCCCCATGGAAGCTGCGACATTGTCGAATCTTCGCTGGCCGGTATTTTTGAATAAAGGGTTGGGTAAATAATTGTAGATCTGGGTGATGTACACATCAAACAATCCATCGTTGTTGTAGTCACCAATGGTTACTCCCATGCCAGCACCGTCGTCGTCCATCCGATAAGCCCTGGAAACATCCACAAAGCCTTCCCCATTTTTGTTTTCCCACAGATTATTGATCTGAGTATCGTTGATATCCAGGATATCCTGATATCCATCTCCATTGATATCGAAGGCAACCGCTGTCCATGTGACACCAATTCCTGAAAAACCCAGTCGGACAGTGGCATCTGTGAAGGTGCCATCCCCATTATTCTCAAAGAAGATATTTTCTCCATTCAGCACGCTGATATACAGATCCAGGTCAGCATCGCGGTCATAATCAACCCAGAGACCACCCCCGCTGTAGCAGTTGTGGCATGGTGTGATCCCTGCTGCTTCGGTCACGTCCGAGAACGTGCCGTCGCCGTTGTTGTGATACAGCTCATCTGCACGGCTATTGGAGAGGAAAAGGTCGGGGTAGCCGTCATTGTCATAGTCGCCCCAGGAGGCGCCCATTTTTTCTCCAATCGAGGCCTGAACGTCGCGGTTGACAAATTGATCATCGAGGCCGGCGGAGACGGTCACATCTGTGAAGGTGCCATCGCCGTTGTTTCTCATCAATCGGTTCCATGTAGTGGAATCGAATTCCACAAAGGAATGATATCCCACAAAAAAGACATCCAGGTCACCATCCAGGTCGTAATCAGCGACAGATACGCCATTGTTTTTTGTGACGTGTCCCAACCCCGCTTCCATCTCTGTCCGTCGAAATTCCTGTGAGATGACACATGAAACCGAGATGAGAAAGAAGAATGTAGTAGAAAAGTAGATTTTCATCTCTGGCAAAAATTAAATGATCGGTATCGGGAAATAGTGGGGGGGCGTGGCCACGCCCCCCTTCATTAAGCATGCACTCAGCTTGACTACTACTTCTTAATTGTATCCGGGATTCTGCACATACAAGCCACCACTGATGGTGATTTGCTGTTGTGGAATGGCCAGATACTCATCTCTTCCCGCAGTAAACATGGCATCTACAAGGTGAGAGGCCCGATTTCTTTCTACTGCGAAATATTCATTCAGGGTTTCTTCGGCGATTCCCCATCGCACCAGATCAAAGAAGCGCTTAGACTCGAAAGCCAGTTCCATTCTCCGCTCCCAGCGAAGGATTTTGCGGGCATTCTCCTGATCTCCGAGGGTGCTATAGGTGCCGATGTTCCAGTTTCCGGTGGGGTTCCCGAGGGTATCCACGATCCGGGACAGACTTTCGGGAGATCCTGCACGGGTCCGAATCTGGTTGATAATCGGCAAGGCTTCCCCCATTCTGCCAAGCTCAATAAGTGCTTCGGCCTTCATGAGCAGGAGATCTGCGTACCGGATCTGATCGGTATTTCTGGAAATACTGAAGAATGCTTCATACTGTCGAAAAGCAGGTGACTCTGGCAATTCCTGGTCTTTCATCCCGAGCTTGTTGCCGTAGATCCCTGGCACACGGGCATAAGACTCGTCGTAGATCCGGTTAGGATCATACTTGAATGGCATCCCGGGGATACCCATGGTGTGAGCTATTCTTGGGTCCATGGAAATCGTGGCTACATCTCCAGCCTCCTCGATGAGTGGATCCCCGTTGAAGGTGTCAAACAGCGGCAGACCATTTGCGTCAGTCTTGAAGGCATTGGCCAGATTCTGGGAAGCGTGATTGAATGAACAGCACCCATATCCAGGTCCAAGCGAGGAGGTCAGGCCGGTAGAGAAGTTGCCACGCCCCTGAATGGAGCCATCGTCAATGGATCTCATGATGGCCCAGATCGATTCTTCCCCGCTTTCAAACTCCCACAGGAAATTCTTGGCATAATCATCAAAGAGGGCATATTCGCCGGTTGCCTCAACGTCCTCGATCAGATTCACCACTTCTTCCAGATCAGACTGAAAGTCA
>CAZLKP010000438.1:0-3718 GCA_964560095.1 uncultured Bacteroidia bacterium | reverse complement strand
TGTGAGTTCATCCGGTTCTCCGGGTGCATCGGCCAACATCCGTATTCGCGGATCTGTATCCGTAAATGGTTCCAACTCTCCGCTGTTTGTAGTTGATGGGGTACCCATTGACAACTCTGAAGCTGGCAACGGTGTAGATGGTGTGGACCAGTCCAACCGTGCGATTGATATCAACCCCAACGACATTGAGTCCATCTCAGTGCTCAAGGGAGCTGCTGCTACTGCTCTGTACGGTATTCGTGCTGCGAACGGTGCAGTGATCGTCACTACGAAGACAGGAAAGACCGGTAAACCCAGAGTAACCATTTCAGCTTCTTACACAGCTGACGAGGTAAACAAGCTTCCTGGACGTCAATCTACGTATGCGCAGGGACGCCCGGTCGGCGGGGTTCCTACTTACCGGGACCCCTTCACCTTTGAGGGGTTTTCGTGGGGTCCGGCCCTATCTGAGCTGGAGTACGACGGAGCGACCGACTATCCTTTTGACGTAAACGGAGCACTAGTTCCCTCAGGTCAGGGAAATGGACAGGCTGCGCAGGCGTATGATCCGTATGAGTTTTTCGTAAGAGGAAATACCCTAGACCTGAATGCTTCTGTATCCGGTGGAAATGGGAAAACTTCCTACTACCTCTCCGGAGGCCACCTGACCTCGAACGGTGTTGTGCCTCTAGCTACTTTTGACAGAAGCACATTCAAAGTGAAAGCAGGAACCCAGGTCAGCAAGCGCCTGCACGCTGAGATATCTGCCAACTTCATCAAATCCGGAGGATACAGAATCCAGCGTGGGTCCAACCTAAGCGGAATCATGCTCGGCCTGCTGAGAACCACGCCCTCATTCGACAATAGCAATGCAGGGGCCGGCTCTGTAGACCCGACCGATAAATCCTCTTTTGAGCTTCCAAATGGAGAGCAGCGTTCGTATAGATATGGTGTTTATGACAATCCCTACTGGACGATCAACAAAAATCCATTTCGGGACGATGTCAACCGTGTAATCGGTTATGCCGGTCTTACTTACGAAGCCAACGACTGGCTGACCTTTATCTACAAGCTCGGAACAGACTTCTTTACTGACCGTAGAAACGGTGCCTTCGATATCAATCCGGGCTGGAGTGTAGGGACTATCTATAATTCCTTCCGATCATCCAACGATGTCAACTCTGACTTCTTAATCCAGATCAACAAAAATGTTGGTTCTAGGATCAATGTGAATGCCACAGTTGGTCACAACTATTATTCTACCAAAGTAGTAACTCAATCCTCCACTGGAACGACCCTGGCCGCTCCGGATTTCTACCACATTTCTAATGCGGCTGATATCCTCGCCGGAGAAGGAATCTTCCAGAGAGATCTGGTCGGCGTATTTGGCACAGCCAATTTCTCCTACGATAACTACCTCTTCCTGAATGTATCTGCCAGAAATGACTGGTCTTCTACTTTGGGGGCAAACACCAACTCTATTTTCTACCCAGCTGCTTCTCTTGGCTTTGCTTTCACAGAAGTACTTGGCATGACAGACAACCCCATTTTCCCATATGGTAAGATCCGGGCTTCCTGGGGTCAGGTAGGAAACGATGCCCCTTTCGCCTATGCTACCGCTAATTATTTTGGTTCTGCATTCTCTGGCGGAGATGGGTTTATTTCCGGTATTTCTTACCCGACCTTCGGAACCAACGCTTTCGAGCTGAGTTCTGTACTGGGTAACTCAGACCTGCGTCCGGAAACCACTACAACACTTGAACTCGGGACTGAATTGAAGTTTTTCACAGGTCGTCTTGGCCTTGATGTGACGTATTACAAGTCCGTGACTTCTGATATCGTTGTGTCAGTTGACCTCCCTTCTCCAACCGGATTTACCTCCGTGATTCAGAATGCTGGTCAGATCACCAACCGAGGATGGGAAGTCATTCTGAATGGTACGCCTGTTCGCTCCAGCACTTTTGAATGGAATATTGATGTGAACTTCACCACCTTCGAAAATATTGTAGATTCACTTGGTGAAGGGATCTCACAAATTGGTCTGGCCGGATTTACTTCTACCTCTTCACGGGTAGTTGTTGGTCAGCCTTACGGAGCCCTCTTTGGTTCTGGATTCCAAAAGGACGAAAACGGAAACACCATCATTGGTGACGACGGATGGCCCCTCCAGGATGGCCAGACTCAGGTGTATGGTGACCCCAACCCAGACTGGATTGCCGGTATCAGAAACACCTTCACTTTCAAAAATCTGTCTGTATCGGCCCTCCTTGATATTCGCCAGGGTGGCGATATGTGGTGTGGAACCTGTGGAGTAATGGACTACTTCGGAACATCTGAGTTGTCTGGCGAGGTTCGAAACGAGACTGTCGTATTCGAAGGTGTTCGGGCAGACGGATCGCCCAATACCACCGCGGTACCATATGCAGATCCGGCAGCTGGCATTGGTGCCAACTACTTTGTTCGCTATGGATTCGGTGGCATCACTGAAATGACCATTTTCGACACATCCTGGCTGCGTCTTCGTGAAGTGACTGTCAATTATACCCTGCCAACCAGCGTTTCCAACGCGCTCAGGTCAGGAGACATTGTTCTGTCTCTCTCCGGACGCAACCTTTGGCTACAGACCGATTATCCAGGGATCGACCCAGAAACTAACCTTACTGGTGGGTCCAATGGATTTGGTCTGGACTACTTTAACATGCCCAACACCCGTAGCTACGGTGGAAGTATTCGTGTAAACTTCTAATCAAGAGATTGACTGTAATTATGAAAAAGCTAACATATTTTCTCTCGGTTGCGGGGATGGTGGTCATGGCCACCCTGACGTCCTGTAGCCTGACAGAGACCAACATTGATCCGACACGCCAGGCTGATGTGAACCTCAACCTGATCATGCCGTCGATGCTTTCGCAGGCCGCATACAATCAGTCTGGAAACCCTGCCCGGGTATCCGGCATTGTGATGCAGCAGTTCGAAGGATTTGATGCTCAGCAGGTTGCGTACACCTCCTATGTAATTCCTGAAATCACCTTCAACAACTACTGGAGAACTGGCCTTTACGCTGGAGTCCTGAAAGACTGTAAGTCGATCATTGACAAAGCTCAGGCCGAGGGCCAGCCTTACTACGAGGGAATTGCCAAGATCATTCAGGCAAATGAGTACGGCATTGCCACCTCCATGTTTGGCGATATCCCATTCTCTGAGGCTCTTCAGGGCATCGATAATCTGAAGCCAGGCTACGATGCCCAGGAGCAGGTGTATGCAGGCATACAATCTCTCCTGGATGAAGGAATCCAGCTGCTAAGCACGGCTGCCGTTGCTGGTGGGCCGGCTGGTGACGACCTCATTTTTGGGGGAGACGCTGCCAAGTGGATCGCTACTGCCTACGCTCTCAAGGCGCGTTATCATATGCACCTTACAAAGGTTAATGGTCCGTCTGCTGCAACCAGTGCCCTCAACGCGCTCGGAAATGCATTCACCTCTGCGGACGATGAACCGGGGTTTGCCTATGAGAATAATCAGATTGGGAATAATCCCCTGGCAAAATTTGGCATTGAGCGCCCCAATACGCTCGTTATGTCTCCCAACTTTGTACAGAGCCTGATCGATAACAACGATCCACGCTTTACTTCCTATGTTGATGCAGATTCGCAGTCCTTCCACAATGGTGCCAACCTCAACCTGGTATGGGCTCAGAATAACACCACCATCCCACTGATCTCTTATACAGAGGTGAAGT
>CAZLKP010000437.1:0-3744 GCA_964560095.1 uncultured Bacteroidia bacterium | reverse complement strand
GTTATTCGCAAAGTCTATCGAAGCCAATGCCATCCACGGCTCTGACTCCGACGAGAATGCTCAGATCGAAGCCAGCTACTTCTTCTCCGCCCTGGAGATGGTCGGCTAAGATCTCTCAGCCATCTATACCCCAAGACGCCAGGCACGTGAATGGAATTGATCCTTCGCGAATCTGGCGTCTATTCTATTGCCCAGTATTCTGTTCATCCGGCAGGGACAAGCTACCACCCCAGCAACCATGCAAAAATCAGCGGTGCCACAATTGTCGCATCTGATTCGACGATAAACCTGGGCGTGTTGATGTCCAGTTTTCCCCAAGTGATTTTTTCGTTGGGAACGGCGCCGGAATAGGAGCCGTAGCTGGTCGTTGAATCCGAAATCTGGCAGAAATAGCTCCAAAACGGAATGTCGGTCATCTCCAGGTCCTGATAGAGCATCGGAACCACACAAATCGGAAAGTCTCCGGCAATTCCTCCGCCAATCTGAAAAAATCCAACACCCTTGCCACCACTATTGTGGATGTACCACTTTGAGAGGTACGTCATGTACTCAATGCCCGATTTCATGGTGGAAGGATTCAATTCACCTTTGTAGCAATAGGATGCGAAGATGTTGCCCATGGTAGAGTCTTCCCAGCCCGGCACCATGATGGGCAGGTTCTTCTCAGCTGCAGCCAGCATCCAGCTGTGTTTGGGATCGATTTCGTAGTGTTGCTCCAAATCTCCGCCCAGCAGCATCTGATACATGTATTCGTGCGGGAGATAGCGTTCACCTTTTTCTTCTGCTATTTTCCAGCGCCTGAAGATATGCTTCTGAATGCGGCGAAAGGCTTCTTCTTCGGGGATGCAGGTGTCTGTGACTCGATTAAAGCCGTTTTCGAGCAGGTCCCATTCTTCCTGGGGGCTGAGATCCCGGTAGTTGGGCACCCGTTTGTAGTGCGTGTGTGCGACCAGGTTCATGATGTCCTCCTCCAGGTTGGCTCCTGTGCAGGAGATGATATCCACCTTGCCTTGCCGGATCATTTCAGCCAGCGAAATGCCCAGCTCGGCCGTACTCATGGCGCCTGCCAGGGTGATCATCATTTTACCACCTTCCTCCAGATGAGCCTCATATCCTTTGGCGGCATCCATAAGGGCTGCAGCGTTGAAATGACGATAGTGGTGGTGGATGAATTGGGAAACAGGTCCTTTATTCATGGGTTTTGTGGGTTGAAGAGAGGGGAAGACAATATCTTTCAGGATAATTCAGAGCGCCAGGGGAAGTTGGACAGGTGGGAGGATTTGTTCTGGTGATCAAAATCTTCCCGGTAAATCCCGCCCTCAGCCTCGGGATGAATGCTGAGAAAGGTAGTGGGAGATAGCTCTTTGGGCAAATCAGACCGAGAAACCCACAGCAGCCCCTTGCACTTGTCAGGCTCTTTGTTGCGCGGCACGCCATTCCATTCTTCCACCTTGAAAATCAGATGAATTTTTCGGGAATTGCCTTTTTCCCGGTAGATGGTTCTCACCAGATTCAGCGTGTTGGGGTTGAGGATCACCCCCAACTCTTCGCGGGTTTCGCGGAAGAGCGCTTCGACAGGTGTTTCGTTTTTTTCGACATGCCCACCGGGCAAACCATACCCGCCGCCCTTGCTTTTGGGGCGCTTCATCAGCAGGTATTTCCCATCCTGAAAGATGATGCAGCGAACAACGAGATCTGTGCGGTTGGTAGCCATCAACGTGACAAGTTACGGGGAACTGGGGGATGGGCCTAGTCGAAGGTTGAAGGGGGGGAAGTCTTTCGTCTCGATTCTCTGCTCTCGCTTTTCGCATCTCATCGCTAAATCCCTGGATCGGTGTATCCGAGAATCTTGAGCACCTGCTTGCTGTTTTGCTCTTCGTGCAGAACGTGGGCACGGCGGCTCCCATCGGGATTGCGGGTAATGAGAACGTGCTTGGGATCAGGCATGAGGCAATGATGCAGCCCTCCCACACCGCTGAGCACTTCCTGATAGGCCCCGGTATGGAAAAAGCCCATGTACTGTACTTTCCGGGTCTTGGGCATGTAAATGGCATCCAGGTTAGCCTCCTGGTTGTAGTAGTCGTCAGAGTCGCAGGTGATACCTCCAATGAAGACCTTCTCGGAGGCATTTTCCCAGTTATTGACCGGCATGAGCATGAATTTGCGGTTCAGCGCCCACACATCCGGCAACATAGAGATGATCGACCCATCAATCATAAGCCATTTTTCGCGGTCATTTTGTTGCTTGCGCCCCAGCACCCGAAACAGGGTGCCGGAGCTTTCGGCCACGGTGTAGCTGCCAAATTCAGTCAGCAAATCCGGAACGGGTACTTCGTAGTCAGAACAGATCTCTTTGATCGTTTTGACGATCTCTTCGATCACGTAGGCGTAGTCAAAATCAAATTCTAGCGAATTGCGGAACGGCATACCGCCGCCGATGTCCAACTTGGTGAGGTGAGGATTCACCTTTCGGAATTTGCAGTACATATTCACAAATTTCCGAAGCTCGCTCCAGAAAAACGGAGAGTCCGAAATGCCAGTATGCACGAAAAAGTGCAACATGGTCACCTTGAAATAAGGATGATCGGCCAGTTTGCTCTGGTAAAAATCCAGAATTTCATCTTCCCTGATGCCCAAGCGGCTGGTATAGAAACCAAAATCCGGTGGCTCTTCCGTTGCCATCCGAATGCCCAGCTGGACCTCCTCCTCTAGCTCGCTGGTATAAAAATTGAGCTCTTCCTTGTTGTCCAGCACCGGGATGATGTTGCTGAATCCATCGTGAATCATATCCACAATTCCTTGCTTGTATTCGAGGTCTTTGAACCCGTTGCAAACGATGAGGATGTCTTTGTTGAGGTAGCCACCACGATACAGGGCCTCAATCATGGGCAGATCAAAGGCAGAGCTGGTTTCAAGCTGGACCTTATTTTTGAGCACTTCCACCAGAATGTGCTTGAAATGTGAGCTTTTTGTGCAATAGCAATAGGTGTACTGGCCATCGTAGTCATGCTTCCGGAAGGCATTGTGAAAAAACTTCCTGGCATCTTGAATTTTCTGAGAAATGATCGGCAGGTAGGTAAACCGAAGCGGAGTTTTGTATGTCTCGATCAGCTCCATCAAATTGATCCCATGGAAATGCAGTTCATCTTCGATGACATCAAATCCGGGAGGAGGAAACTCAAAGCTTTGGCGAAGGAAGTCGTGATAAGATTGCATATTACTGCGTTGGCCTGCTCTCGGAGAGACAATGTTAGGGTGATTGGGGGGTAGGATCATGAGCGAGTGAATATCTCTTGAGATCCAGCAGAGAAATGCCTGAGCATAACTGCTTGCAATAGTACATTTTTCTCCATTTCGTGTGGGACTGAATCTGCATTTTTTGAGACCGGTTAAGAAAATCTCCAACGTCCAAAGGCGTGATTAGTTGGCAAATGATGGAAAAAATGTAATTTCTCTGTCTCAGACAATCATCATTTTTCTCACACCACTTCTACTCACGAATTTTTTATGATTGTTCCAAGTCTCCTTCTGAAACAACTATATACCTTCGGCAGTCTCAAAAACACACACGCAGGTGTCAATTTTAGCCTAAAGAACCGCCTGAGTGATGCAACCATCACGAGCATTCATGCCCTGAAAGTTTCTGATCAGGATCGGGACCTTTCCGGCGTTCATATCCTGCTGAGCAATGGCAGTCGCATTCACCCAACCGATATTTCGGCAGAAAACCCCATCAAGTTTCCC
>CAZLKP010000436.1:1195-3753 GCA_964560095.1 uncultured Bacteroidia bacterium | reverse complement strand
GTACAGATTGGGATCGGCTTCTTTGATGGGCTGAATAAAGGGATTTCCGTCTTCACGCTTTGTGTCATAAATCGGGAAAGCGCCCCGGTCACGGGCCATCTCTACGGAAGCACGATAAGCTGCGAGGGCCAGCGTTTTGTGCACTTTCACAGAAAAATCCAGGGCTTCACTCGTGACGTAGCGAAGGCCAAGGGCTGCCAGCATCTCACCTTCAGCAGTAATACCCACACCTGTACGGCGACCACTTACGCATTTGTCGAGAATTTTTTCCCACAGCATACGCTCGGTACGCTTCACCTCCCCATCTTCCGGATCATTGTTGATCTTTTTGATGATCTTATTGACATGTTCGATTTCCAGATCGACAATATCGTCCATCATACGCTGGGCCATGCCGACATACTTGCGGAAGAGATCGAAGTCAAAGCGGGATTTGACCGTGAAGGGATCCTTGACAAATGCATAGAGATTGATGGCCATCAGGCGGCAGGAATCGTAGGGCAAAGCGGAATTTCTCCACAAGGATTGGTCGAAACCGTTTCAAAGCCAAGATCAGCATAGCAATCGGGAATGGCTTCCCGCCGCACGGTGTCCCAAAACAGCACCCCAGGCTCGGCAGAAGCCCAGGCATTGTGGATGATTTTCTCCCACAGCGCTGTGGCGTCCGTTTCTTTCGTAAAGGTGGGGTTGTCAGTATCGACGGGATACTGCTGCATGAAAGACTTACCTTCTTTAACCGCCTTCATGAAGTCGTCGGTCACTTTGACGGAAACATTGGCACCGGTCACCTTGGTCCCATCCATTTTGGCATCAATAAAATGCTCGGCATCGGGATGCTTCACAGAAATGGTGAGCATCAGTGCGCCACGCCGACCATCCTGGGCTACTTCCCGGGTAGAGTTGGAGTGCCGCTCCATAAACGGCACCACCCCGGTCGATGTGAGGGCAGAATTCATGACTGGGCTGCCTTTAGGACGGATGTAAGACAGATCATGCCCCACACCGCCGCGACGCTTCATGAGTTGTACCTGTTCTTCGTCTATTTTCATAACGCCCCCATAGGAATCGGCCAGCCCCTGGTGGCCAATCACAAAGCAGTTGGACAAAGAAACTACCTGAAACGGGTTTCCGATACCCGCCATTGGCCCTCCCTGCGGGATGATGTACTGAAAATGTTTCAGTGTTTCATATAGCTCTTCTTCACTATAGGGATTGGGATACTTTTGTTCGATTCGATGCAATTCCCGCGCAATCCTGCGGTGCATATCATCGGGGGTGCGGTCGTAAATATTGCCGTGAGAATCTTTCAGGGCATATTTGTTGATCCATACATTAGCGGCCAGTTCATCGCCATTGAAATACTCAATCGCCGAGGCCAGTACTTCTTCATAGGTCAGTGCGGGAAGGGTGGTTCCCTGCTTCTTGCTGGATTGTTGGATTTGGGTGCTGATCATCGCAATTCCGGTTACTAAAAGATGAAACTATCGGTGAGAAAGGGGTAAAAGCGGAGGGGTGTTCGAGAGCAAGGGGTAAAAGAACTCTCGATGGAAAAATAAACCTACGGCTGGAACAGCGATTTTCTGACATGGATTTATTCACATTTCGAGTAGAAAATGTGGATAAGTGTGGATATCTGTATGAGAAACAGCCACCTGCAACAACGAGGTAATCAACATATTGAGAGAGCTACATATATGCCAGCTTACCTGATATAACCTACGCCCGGTGTTGCCCGCAGCGCCCCGATCACAGCCCCGATAGCCACCAGCCCCATACTCACCCAGGCAGCCAGAATAATGCGATCTCCTGCTATTACCGGGTCGGCATTTCTGGACGCTACGATGCCATACAAGGCCCAGATCACCACCAGCGCATAAACCAGATCTGCCCGAAACAGCGCCACTCCAAAGCCAATAACCCCAGCAGCCGACACCATAATGGTTGCCCAGGTTTGAGCCGACAAGCCCCAACCGCCCCACTCAGCCGCTTCCAGAGCGATCGTTCCATTGGCAATGGTGGCTACCGTGATCCAGCCCAAATACAAACTAAAAGGGGCATGGACCAGCCACTTTTCCGGGCGGCTGACAGCCTCCACACCAATATCCAACTGCAGATAAATCGCTAGCAAGGATGCAAACAGCAACAGCATCAGAACCAACGCCAGCAAGGGCCGCTGATACAGCCAGGGAAACAGCCACACGCCATTGGCCACACAACTGATGATGAACCAGGGACCTATTTGCCGCAAAAAGGGCATATCCACCTGGCCAGATGAAAATAAATCCCGCCCCTGATAAATCGAAAATCCGATCAGAGACAGATAAATGAGCCCCCAGATCGCAAAGGTGAACCCCGCCGGCGTGAACAAGGTCAGATAGGTATCAGAAATGTCACCGACCCTGCGTCCCTGAACCAATTGCCCGTTGGACAAGCTGTTGAGGACAAGTACTGCGATCAACGCAATGATATTCAGAATCTGCAGCAATGCCTTTGATGTGACCATTCTGAAAGATACTCAAACACAGAGGCAATCAAAAAGGGAAAGTCCCTGGTATCCA
>CAZLKP010000436.1:0-1185 GCA_964560095.1 uncultured Bacteroidia bacterium | reverse complement strand
CGCCATAAATAGACAAAAGCGGTCTTTACGTCTTCGCCTTTGCGACTTGGCGCTAATTTGAAGCCTGTCAAACAGTCTTTTTGGTACGGCAGCATGAGCTGCCAAGCGCATCAGCGCTTTTCAATCCGCAGGGCCTTTACAAGCTCGCCGCTACCGGCAAATATCTGAAACAGATACATGCCTTCGGCCAATGAGCTCAGATCCCAGGACGCATCAAGGGTGGTCACAGCCTGATACCGGGTAGCTTCGATCCCGACTTGTCGCCCACGAACATCCGTCAGGGAAATGGTCAGATCACTGGCCTCAGACAGGATCAGTTCCAACTGCACCACGTCCTGAGTGGGGTTGGGATACAGCCGATAGGAGGCTTCAATCTGATGGCGATCGATGGATGTATTGTAGGGAGGATTGGATTGATTAAAGCCCTGGTTGATGACAAATGTGCCTGTTTCAGCCGTGCCTACCACGGCTTCACCGACGGTAAACTCTAGCTGATAGGAGGCATTCACCGCTTCCCCGCCAGTGGCTCCAATCACAAAGCGATCCAAGCTTTGGGCAGAAAGCGGAAAAGTCAACAACGCGCCCATCAATCCTATGAATAATGACTTCATGACGTATCAGTTATTGATAAAAAAAAGGATACTATTGGGCATTGCCAAAAACGACAAAGTAAAAGTTGGAGTTGGTGGCATTGCCGCTTCCATCAGTAATATTGATTTCGATTTCATTGTTGGAAATTCTGTTGGCGGTCACGATTTCATCCCCTGGAGAAAAATTGTATGACGTTCCGATAATTACAGGCTCACCGATAATGGTCTTATTGAGTACAATTCGATACACTCCCGTCGTGGATGCTGGCTTGGTCAAAGAGGAAATTCCATAATCCGTGACGATGGTGGCAGAGGTCGTACCGGAAGAAATATACCCATAGGCGACAGGAAGTCCGTTGGCATAAACACGCCCGGTAGTCGGAGCTGTATTCGCGTCCAGGTCTTCCTCCACGGTCACATTCTGAAACTCCGCAGAGCCATCCGTATTGATCCGGGCTTCAATGGTCCCCGCGCGCTGAAATTCGATGAACTGGGCATTATCTGGAGCTCCTGCCTGAGTCCGCATCTCCAGCATATCATTGCCTCCATTGATATTCGTATTCTCAAAGCGGAAGCTGACAGGAATCGTGCCATC
>CAZLKP010000435.1:1563-3775 GCA_964560095.1 uncultured Bacteroidia bacterium | reverse complement strand
AGGACGAAATAGTCAAGCACTATATGGTCTTAATCCTTGTTGTAGTGGAAGGGGGGCTCGGAGCCGATGCCTTCCCAGTTGCGAATTGACATGATGGACAGGTCTTAATCCTTGTTGTAGTGGAAGGGGGGCTCGGAGAGCGTGTGTAACATAATCGCCTGATAGAGAGCTGATTGGGCGGAATATTCCCAAAAGATATGGGGCAGGTTTAGGAGATTCCTCCTGACATTTATCCATTTGCCTGTTCCGCCATTCAAGCCCCTATCCCTCATGTCAAAGATGCGATATGTAAGATGAACAACGTTAATATACATCCTTCCCCTCAGAAGAACAACGTATGCTGACGCCCCAAAACAAAACTCATGTCGATCTCCTGGCCGATCAGGCGCATGCCCAGCAACTCAGACTCCGATACCGGTAAGAAAATGATGCTGTCTTCATTCTCGTAACTCTGCTGCAGTTCCCAGATGGTGTCCTGAATCTCTTTGAAACTGCGTTTGTCAATCTGCCCCAGAAACACGGACTTCTGGATTCGCATGCAGCCCATGGCCTCCAGATAATCGGATACTTTCTTTCGGATCTTATTGCTCGTGATATCATAAGTGATCAATACTACCATCTCGGTTTTTGGTTTTTTTGTCATTTCGCTAAATAGATCGCCCACCTTCCTCACGCGTTCTTCGATCGGTGCGAGCACCGGCTTCGCCTCTTTTCGCGGCCTCCCCGCCTTGCGGGGGCTGAGGGGTTCCGCTTCAGCTCCCCGCTGGGCCTGCTCTTCGGCCATCAACTCGCGCAATTCTGCCAGCATCCTGCGGGTAAGGGTCAAGCTTTCCTCCGGCAAATCTGCCATATCCTTGTCGCCCAGGCCGGTCCCGGCTGGTTGTTCAGGTGGAGGCGGCTCTGTCGGGGCAGCTTCCTGTAATTCGGGCTCCGCGGCAGGTTCACGGCTGCCTGCCCACACGGCCAGCAAGCGCCGGATCAGCGCCCGGATGCGCTCATTCAGTGTCATGGGTTGGGTATTTGTTCTGATCCGGGTCAAAGTCCAGCATGGTTTTCGCCAGCCCATGACATTCTTCCTGCAAATGCGTCAGTCGACTTCTTCTGCGTTTGTTCATCTGAACCACTTCTTCCAGGTAGTTGTTCATGCTGCCAATGACCAACTGTTTGCCCAGGGTTTCGAGCCAGTAGCCGTTGCGTCTGCGGCTGAACATCTCCAGCCCAATGGCATGCTTGAGGCACAGGGACAGTAATACAGATTCTGCCCATACCCGAAAGGGTTCGATCATGTCGTACACCAGCACGGGGCGGTTGTAGTCATCCCGGTGAAAGACCCCCAGGTAGGGATCAATCCCTGCTTTGATCAGGCTGCCTTCAATGCGGCCGTAGAGCATGCCGTAGAGGTAATTGAGGGCGCAGTTAAACATATCACGGGCAGGGCGGCGACTTCGCCTCTGAAAGCGGTATTCTGTCGGCACAGCCTGACTGATGGCGGAAAAATAGGCGTGGCTTCCGGCTCCTTCCCATCCCCGAAGCTGGGCAGATAGAGCATCGTCCAGCGGGCGAATGCTGAGCTGATCGAGCTTGAGAAGCAAAGAATCGAGGGTGTTGATGGCAGGCTCCAGCTGCGGGGAGAGGCGCTTTCGGGACTGAATGAGCGAGGACAGGAGTTCTTGCTGGCCAGTCATTCTTCTCTGGATCATCGATACCACCCAGGCTGCCCCTTGCTCCTGGTGGGCAAAATATACCTGATGCTTCCGAATGCTGGAAATGGATCCGTATTGATGACTCCACACCCGGCCTTTCGGATCGCCCCGCTGATCCAGAAAAATCATATCGATCTGATGCGCGATGGCCAGGAGCATGGCATCGGAACTGATGCTGATGCCCGGCGAAACAACAATGCTGTCAAGCCGCGAAGGAGCGAGCCGATGACGCCCCTCGGTGGTTTTTACTTCAAAGGCATTCGCTTTTTTCGATAGCGAGGTGCCATATTGCTGTAGAACAATTTGCATAAGATGTTTTTCTGATTAATTCAATCATCATACCAGATAAAAAATCCTCACCTGAGCCTCTATGAAGGAAAAAGGTTTTCAAGTCCTGAAAATCTATCTCAACTATTGACGGGTTTTTGCTAGCTTTCGGCAAATGAACCTGTATGAAGCAAACGGCAGTATCCTGGGTCGCCTGGTATTTTGATTTTGAGGATGGGGAG
>CAZLKP010000435.1:0-1553 GCA_964560095.1 uncultured Bacteroidia bacterium | reverse complement strand
ATCCATCCGGTCCCAGCATGAGTTTTCACGAATCGGCCTGGGATCTTCTGCGAATCGATGAACATATCCTGCTGGATCCCTCCGGAGGCAACGATCCCCGAGCGGGACTGTTGCATACCTCCCTGTCGCAGGTATTTCCTGACCATCCCATACAGCTCCTTTCATTGCCGTTGGATGATATCATGGATTTTCAGGAAATCAAGCAAAAAGTAGGAAGTGCCCTCGAACCTTTCCAGGAGGATGAGTTGCATATCATCATCAACACCGGCACCACGCCGATGCGCACGGTCTGGATGCTGCTCCATCTGGAAGACAATGGTCTCCGGACGCGATTGCACCAGGGCGTGGATCCCCACATGGCCGGTCCTGAAGGATCCCACTACCGGGAGCTACAGTTGGACGAAAGCATCGTGGCGGGTCGGCTGGTGGCAAAGGTAAAAGACCAGCACAAGTCCAGGTCAGAAGGAATCGTCACTGATACGCTGATTCCGGTGTATGCCGAAGCAGAGATGATGGCTGATCTGAACGTGCCAGTGCTGATTGAGGGACCCAGCGGATCGGGAAAAGAGCTCCTTGCCAACCATCTGTGGCGCATGTCACCGCGCAGCCACAAACCCATGATCCCGGTCAATTGTGCTGCTTTGGACGACAATCTGCTCGAAAGCCGCCTCTTTGGCTACATCAAGGGAGCATTTACCGGGGCAAGCAGCAATCGGAAGGGCTTGTTTCATGCTGCCCATCAAGGCACCATTTTTCTGGACGAAATCGGCGACATTTCCCAAAACCTCCAGCAGAGCCTCCTTCGGGTGCTGCAAACTGGTGATTTCATGCGTGTGGGGTCCACCCGCACAGAAACAGTAGATGTGCGTGTGATTGCTGCCACGAACAAAGACCTCTGGACGCTTTGTGAGCAGGGGGCATTCAGGTGGGACCTGTTTTATCGGCTCTCAGCCGCTGAGTTGCGTTTGCCTCCACTGGATCTGTATCCCGTCGAAGAGAAGCGGCAGATCGTTCGCAACCTGATCCAGCGAAAGCGGCACCTGGCCAAAGGCCATCCCCTCAGGTTGAACGAAGAGGCAGAAAATCAATTGCTGGTTCATGATTATCCGGGAAATTTCCGCGAACTCGAACACCTCATCACGAGCCTCTATGTCTATTCCGGCGGAGAACCAGTCACAGAGGAATTGCTGGAGCGCCTGCGCAGGCGCAGGCCCGATCGGTGGCCGCTCACCCTCGAAGCAATGGAAGCCAGGCACATGAGGCGGGTGCTGGAAGCATACGAATTTAATTACACCCGCGCCGCCAAAGCCCTGGGTATTGTGTACAACACCCTCAAGAGCAAAGCAGATAAATACGGAATCGAACCTCCGGATTTATCTTGAGGGGAGAAGCCCATATCCCGTTTCCGTATCCGTTTCCCGTATCCCGTATCCCGTTTCCCGTTTCCCGTATCCCGTATCCCGTTTCCGTTTCCGTTTCCGTAGGGACAGGTCGCGACCTGTCCCTACGGGCTGTCCTGAATGACAGCCGGGCGACCCACGCAATCCCGAAAT
>CAZLKP010000434.1:0-3788 GCA_964560095.1 uncultured Bacteroidia bacterium | reverse complement strand
CGTGGCCCCCACCGGGATTTGATACAAAGCTATGATTTTCCAGTAGCCTTTGGGTGCCGGCCATGCCTGGATGCTATCCCCGGAGAGAAATGGCATCAGGGAAAATGTCGAATCCGGATTCAGGGTTATTTGATCCGTGAGATCCCAAAAGGCTACTGTCCTTCCATCTGAATCGGCCCTTCCTGCCCATACACTCAGTAATTTTGCTTCTTCTGGCAACCACTGAAGCCAGTGGTCGTGCTGGACATCTGCACGGTTCAGCGAAGAAGCGAAATGGTGCGAGGGCGGAAGCTGGGGTGGAGGCACTGGGAGAGACATCATTCTACCGCCACGAATATGGCACTCCCCCCACGCCAGCATCTGCTGGCCGCGGGAGTATTCAGCCGGGATCCCCGGGCCTATGACCCAATCCACGGTGAGGCCAAAGGCCCTGGCCTGGCGGACTACCTCCTGCTGGGTGTAGCGCCAGAGAGGATCTCTGAAATGACCCTTCCGTTCAGCTGGTGATATTCCTTTTCCCGTAACCCGAATTTCAACACGGCCGAAGCCCTGATCCCGAATCCAGGCCAACTCCTTCAACAATTGTCTCAGATCCACATCGGTGCCTGGCCAGTACCACACCAAACCCGGACGATCTTCCATTTGTGGCGAAAAAAACCGGTCGGGATCTAGACGGTCAATTCCTCCGAACATAGCGGGCACCTCTCCGGAAGACAGCGATGAATCTTCCTGAAGAACCAGAGAAAGATCCGGGAGCCAGCTGGAATGGTCGTTGACCACATCCGTGATTCCCGGGAGAAATCCGGCTATCACTACCCCAGCTACCACCCATCTGCCCCAAAAGCGGATGTTTCGACGCTTCATACATCAATGCTTTTTCTTAAATTACAAAAGACCGAACTACCTACCAGTATTTTCACCAATTTCAGCCGTGAACCCCGACCCTGATCTTCTGATGTTTGTCTATGGCTCCCTAAGACCGGATGCCGACAACCCAATGTCTTACAGGCTTTCGACAGAATCTACGGATTTTGGCCAAGCAAACCTGTGTGGGCGGTTATACCATCTCGGCTGGTATCCTGGCATCAGATTGAGTGAGTACTCACAGGAAAGGGTGCGGGGCTGCCTGATTTGTCTGAACACCCCTAAAATCATCGATTGGCTGGACCAATACGAAGGTTATAATCCGATATCCCCTGAGGAAAGCCTGTTTGTCAGAAGACGGTCGCGGGTGCAAGCAGGCGAAAAGGACTGGGAAGCTTGGGTGTACGAATACAATTATCCCGTGGATGAAAAGGATCGGATAGATAACGGTGACTGGCTGAGTGTCGGACCATTGGATTCGGAACCCTGAACGGAATCCATAATCAAGGAATCGGCTGGCTGGTGCCAAGGTTTGGGATGCCTCCCACCGTAAAGGGGATATTGAATCCGACATACCAGTAAGGCGTATCTACACCAAAATTCCAGCCCCAGCCCGCAGAAATGATATCCTGAAACACGGTGCCCATGACGCTCACCCCAAACTCAGGGGTACCATCCAGATTGAAATCCGGCGAACTAAACCCCAGTCCCAGACCAAACCCGACAAAGCGATTGTAGAAGTGGCTGTTCCGACTTCCCCAAGACATGAAAATGGTGTAGCTGGGTGCAAACTGGAAATTGCTGGCCAGGGCAATGGTATCACTGGTCATGGACGGATTGTATGGATTGGCCAGAATGAGGGAGCCACTCATTTTGATGTGGGGTGTCACCCGCTCCAGACGAATCACCCGCCGGCTTAGAACTTCTTCCTCAAAATACCGGTCCTGCGGACCTTTTCCCCGCTGTAATACAGCCCGGATCACGATATCCTCTCCCGGACGAGTCCCGCTCGTTTTCACCGTGATGATTCCCTCAACAGGCAGATTTCCAATGGTAAATCGCTTCACCTGTTCGGTAAAGGCTTCACTGTCGAGGGTGTTTCTTTTCAATGGATTCAGCAGTCCCAATGCTTTGGAGAGCAAATTGCTTAGTTGGGATACATCCTCTTTCACTTTGTTTCTATATTCGGCAAATGCAACATCCACCTCGCTAAGCGCCTCCAAATTGGCCTGCCTGCCGCTGGTTGACCCGACGGATTGTGAATAAGACCGAAGCGCCTGATCGTATTGTCTGTAGGCCGTGTAGACAAATGCCTGCATGTTAGACAGACCGGTTTGCAATTGCCGAACGGGCGTGGCGCCAGGGGTGAAACCAAAAGTAACCGTCTGGTAGGCATCTTTGATAACAGAGTAGGTGAGTGTGACATTCTGCAGATCCAGATTTGCTTGCAGCAGGATGTTTCGTGCTGAGCTATCAGCCCCGATGGCCAGGGTCTGGCGGTTGATCAGCTCCTTCAATTGCTGATACGTCGATTGGGAAGGAAAGGGATCGGGCTGTGCCTGAAACAACTCCTGGATCCGGATCTGACCCGTCTGTAGTTCCTCCTTCAACCTGCGACCTGCCTCCGCATTCTCTGACAATGCTTTTTTTTCTTCCTCTGAAACGGGTTGGGAAAAGATGGAGGATTGACGGTATTCCTGGGGAGAATAGGTGTCAAAGTTTTCGATATGGATCGGATAGCCGCCCTGTTTGTTTCTCACGAAGGCTCCAAGCCTGAAAAACACCAACAGACTGCTATCTGTATTTTGATCAAGGCCAAGATCGGTCAAAAATGCCTGTCTGAGCCGGGTTGCTTCCTCTTCGAGTACTTCGAAGGTATAGGTAATGTAGGTAGCTGTGGGATCAGCAGCTGCCCGGGTCAGGTAGTCTTCTTCCCGCTCAAGGACCTTTTCGGTCAGCACCGGATCCGCCAGAATCATATTAAACACGGTGTTCTCCAGCTTACTCAGCTCCTGAATTTTGTCGAATGGCTTTTCGTCTCCTGCCTGGTCCAGCCGGATCAGGTCATTGACTCTGGACTGGATATCGATCTGCATATCCAGGAGTTGGTTAAGCCGACGGAGGGATTCGAGCCGCTCGTCGCTGCGGGATGCGCCCTGCATAACCAGGATCCGCTCTTCGATTTCGGCCCGGACGAGCCGAATGTGCAACTCACTTTCGTAATCAGCAATGCCCTGAACGGTACGGATGGTATCTCTGAACCGGGAGTTTGTGGCTACTTCAATCACGTGAAGGTAAGGATCTGCAGGCTCCTGGTTTTGGCCCCAAGCCACACACAAAGGGCCCATAAAAAGGATAAAAATAAAAAAATGGTACTTCATGATTGTGAAGATTCTTCATTAGGGGCGGGAGAATGAATCACTGCCCGATTGATGGCCCTTTTGATCGTCATGCCATTGAATGTTTCGCGCCCTTTTCTGAGAAATTCGAGCGGAAGGTGGCTACCTGCGATAGTCGTGTAGGCCCGGAGTCCATCAAATGGTTCGTTGGGAAACTTCTGGCGGAGCAGGTCCTTTACCACAGAGCTGACTGCTTCCAGCAGCTCGCCTTCTTCGATCCAGATAGCACGCAGACGGTCATCAGCTGTCGGCTCAGAACAAAACGCATTGACCAGCCGGAGGATCAGATCCTGCTTGTCGGAATTCCCCAGAATCACCAGGGAAATATGTCCTTCATTAAACTGCTTGAGATCATCGACGGCTGAATCTTTCTGATCCAAGCGGTACACAAACGGAAGCTCTGGCTTAACCGGGGGAAGATGAGAAGGCATGGTTGTTGAATTGAAGAGGGTTATAATACAGAAACGTTTACAGGTTGAATGTAAGTAAAGAATTGTAGGGAAAAGAACCATTGCCCCACAAAAA
>CAZLKP010000433.1:0-3790 GCA_964560095.1 uncultured Bacteroidia bacterium | reverse complement strand
TTGCTGAGCGCAGCCGAAGTACTGACTTCTGACTTCTCATCCATGGACCATACATCCATCAAACAAACACTGTCAACCGCTCCAAAGGAGCAGGATATTCTTCTTCGCGGCTGGGTCCGGACCTTCCGCGCCAACAGATTCATCGCATTGAACGATGGATCGACCATCAACAACCTGCAGGTCGTGGTAGATTTCGAGCAGTATAACGAGGAATTTCTGAGGAAAATTCACACGGGTGCGGCCCTGCAGGTGAAGGGAAAGCTGGTGGAATCGCAAGGTAAAGGCCAGAAGGTGGAAGTCATCGCTGAGGAGATTCACGTATATGGAGAAGCCGATCCGGCCACCTATCCCATGCAGCCCAAGAAGCACAGCCTGGAGTTTTTGCGGGAAAAAGCGCATCTGCGCCTGCGAACCAATACCTTCAGCGCTGTTTTTCGGATTCGTCACGCCGTGTCTTATGCCATTCACAAATACTTCAACGACAACGGCTTTTTCTATCTCCACACGCCCATCATTACCGGCAGCGACGCCGAAGGCGCCGGAGAAATGTTTCGGGTGACGACGCTACCATTTGACAATCCACCGAGAACTGAAGAAGGCAAGATCGACTGGAAGGAAGATTTCTTCGGCAAGGAGACCAACCTGACCGTCTCCGGACAGCTCGAAGCGGAAGTAGGTGCCCAATCATTGGGCAAGGTCTATACCTTCGGGCCGACGTTTCGGGCAGAAAATTCCAACACAGCCCGGCACCTGGCGGAATTCTGGATGATCGAGCCGGAAATGGCTTTCTATGATATCACCGACAATATGGACCTCGCCGAGGATTTCATCAAATACATCGTGAAGTATGTGATGGATCACTTTTACGAGGATCTGGAGTTTTTGCACAATCGCATTGAGCAGGAGGAGAAAAACATGAAAGTGGAGCTTCGTCGCCCGATGCCGCTGATTGATACGCTCAAATTTGTGCTGGAAAATGACTTTGCCCGCATCACTTACACCGAGGCGGTGAACCTGCTGCAGCAATCCAAACCGTACAAGAAGAGAAAATTTGAGTTTCTGGTCGAATGGGGTCGCGACCTGCAGGCCGAGCATGAGCGCTGGCTGGTGGAGAAAAAATTCGAGCGCCCAGTCATCGTGACCAGCTACCCCAAAGACATCAAGGCCTTTTACATGCGCCAAAATGAGGATGAAAAAACAGTGGCTGCAATGGACATTCTGTTTCCGGGCATCGGCGAGGTGATCGGTGGCTCGCAGCGCGAGGAGCGTATGGACCTGCTGACCCAACGCATGGCAGAAATGAACATCCCCGAAGAGGAACTCTGGTGGTACCTGGATCTGCGGAAATTTGGGACGGCTCCTCACGCCGGCTTTGGCCTGGGGCTTGAGCGCCTGGTGCAATTCGTGACCGGCATGGGGAATATCAGGGATGTGACGCTGTTTCCACGGACGCCGAAGAGCGCGGCGTTTTAACCCCGCTCCACACCAATTTTTCGCATAACTTCCGCCACATGTGATTCACTCACGGGAATCTCGACATCATCTAGGGTAATTTGATGACCGCGAATGGCCGTGACTCGGTCCAGATCGGCGATGTAGGATTTGTGGACCCGCATGAAGCGGTCTTCGGGGAGCTTTTCTTCGATACTTTTGAGGGTAGCTTTGGTAAGCACAGGCTTTCGCTCCCCTTCCAGGTAAATCTTCACGTAGTCCTTCATGCCTTCCACGTAGCGCACCCGTGGCACCAGAATTTTGACCAGGGAGTATTCGACATTGACGAAAAAGTGATCCGGAGCAGCTGCAGGCGCAGAGATTGGCGCTGGAGCTGCGGTAGGTTCTTTTGCTAAAGCTTTTCGACCTTCATGCATTTCCTGAGCCTTGAGTGCCGCCCGGGTAAAGCGCTCCATCGATACTGGTTTCATCAGATAATCTACCACTTCGAGTTCGTAGCTCTCCAGGGCATAATTGGCGTAGGCCGTCACAAAAATCACGAGAGGCTTCTCGCGCAGACTTTGCAGAAACTTGGTCCCAATCATTCCGGGCATCTGAATGTCCAGAAACATCAGATCTACCTGCTGTTCCTGTAAGAGTTTCATGGCTTCGAAGGCATTTTTGGCACTTCCAACAAACTTCAAAAAGGGCATTTGACGGATGTTTCCCTCCATCATTTTACGGGCGAGGGACTCATCTTCAACAGTGATACATCGTAGCATAACCAACTTCGAGGGTGAATCTACAATATAAATAAATCTGGCAGGCAGCAGAAGAAACCGTGAAAATCAGATGCTAATATTTGGCGCAACAAAAACAAACCCCTATATTTCAAGTGACTATTTCACCCAAGCTGTTTACTTTACTCATTATCAGTGTCATGAATACCCCATCAAATGCCAACCTTTTCACGATCCTTCGCCGGATCATCCTGAACATTGTCAAAGGTGTTGGGACCAAATACTTCTTGGTACTGGGCATGGCCCTTGCATGGATGATCTTCTTCGACCGCTACAGCATTCCTGCTCAAATCAATATGTCTCGCCAGATTCAGGAAGAAAAACAACATGAGCAATGGTACAGCCGGGCCATGGAAGGGCTGGATGCGCAGCGCGTGCGGCTGGAAACTAACGAAGAAGAACTGGAACGGCTGGCCCGCGAAAAATTCCTATGAAGAAAAGCAATGAGGTGATTTATCTGGTGCAAAGCGAAGAAACGCAACCTTAGGCACTGTTTAGCCAAACTTCCTTCCGATCCCTACACTGAGATTCTCTGGAAATCGTTATTTTCACAGAAATAACCTGATTTCCATGAAAAAAGCGGCAACACTTCTCTTCCTTTCTGTTTGGTTTCTCCCCGTCTTTGGCCAAATCCATTGCACATCGCAAAACCAGCAGCTCCTGCAACGCCAGATTCTCCACCACAACAATCAGGACTACACACAGGCAGCCATCGGTGACATCGCCATCGCTGTCGGAAAAAATCTGATCGGGACCCCTTATGTTGGTAAAACCCTCGAAATCAACGATTCTGAGCCACTGGTAATCAATCTCGCCGGCTTAGATTGCACCACCTTTCTGGAAAATGTGGTCGTTTTTTCCCGCCTGCTCACTGCTGGTAATCTGTCTGAAGAAAGCTTCTATCAGGAACTCGAACAACTCCGCTACCGCGATGGAAATCGCGACGGGTATTTGTCACGCCTGCACTACTTCTCCGACTGGATGGTCAATAACGAAGCCAAAGACATCATTCAACCCATCAGCCGGCAACTCGGCGGAATTCCCTGGCAACGGGAGATCAACTTCATGACCAGTCATGCCGATCTGTATCCATTTCTGGAAGGAGAGGAGATGATTTCAGCCCTCAGTGAGGTCGAGCAGCAACTTTCCGAAAAGACCTTCTACTATATTCCGGAGGAGCAACTGCCGGACCTGGAATCCGGTATCCAAAACGGCGACCTCATCGCCATCACAACCACCGTCAACGGCCTGGATATTGCCCATGTGGGGCTGGCCATCTGGGTGAATGACCGGGTACACATGTTTCATGCCTCCAGCAGTCTCGAGAAAGTAGTGATCTCAGAAGAGCCACTGGCCGATTATCTCGCCGGCAACCGCAGCCAGTCTGGTGTGATGGTATCTCGCCTTATAACTCCGGGTCGGGAATAGCACAAAGGCACACGGACTGGTGGAGGAGGGCGTTCCCATTCCCTGCATGAATGTTTGGGCAATTGTTCATAGATTCACGTGAACCCTGTAAAAACACCTTCCAATGAGCTCTCCTGCTTCTGACAACCGAT
>CAZLKP010000432.1:0-3806 GCA_964560095.1 uncultured Bacteroidia bacterium | reverse complement strand
TCTGCCAGCAGAGAGGGGAATGTCCCCTCAGCCTCATGATAGCGGCCGTCTGCTTTCGCATTCAGATCAAACTGACCGGCGAGTTGCGTACCTTCAATCGGATAGACGGACGCGAGATCAGCCAGATCCAGGCTGGCATGAGCATTCCCCTTGATGTAGGGATGAATCAGATTTTCCAGATGCAAATTGGCCGAAAGTGGATGCTTTCCCAGCATTGCGCGGAAGGATCTGAGATCCATAATCAAAGATTCATCTTCGCCATCTGCATTGTCAATGCTCAGGTCCAGGTCGATGCCGCTAATCGACTCGGGCAGATCTGGATATTGGATACTGGCCTGGTTGACCTGAAGGTCCAGGCCGTAGCCTGGGAAAGTGGAGTCGTTGTAGATACCCTTGAGGATCCCCTGAAAGGACAGAGGCCCTGCTGCCTGAAAACCCGCCAAATCGGTTTTGAAAACCTCAGGCACCAGGCCTAGCAGGGTTTGAAAATCACTTCCGGGGCTTTGGAAGGTGAGGTCTATGTCTATGTCCTCCTCCATCATCGCAATGGTGCCAGCTGCTTCCAGCGGGAATCGATTCACCAGGAAGCGGTTGTCCTGCATCTCGATTTCGAGGATGTCGCCGTTATGGACGTTCAGGTCGGCTTTTGCATCCAGGGGCAGGTGGGACAGATATTCCACCCCATCGTAGCTGACGGTAGCTTCCCTGATGGTTGTCAGGGTGTTGAGCAGGAAGTCTGTATCTGTGAAATTACCGCTGCCTTCGTGTGTTACCTGCTGGAGCCGCGCCACCATGGGCAGGGACTGGTCCGAATACAGGATATTCGCTTCATCCAGGCGGTAACTCTCCAAGGATAGCCTGAACGCGCTACCCGTAGTATCGGGAGCGGCCTCATTGGTTGTGGAGGGAAGGGTAATGTCGTAATTGGCTCGGCCATCGGGGAGTACATGCACAAACAGATCAGGCTTCTCCAGGTGGATGGTCCGGATGGTGTAGAAGTCTCCCCGGAAGATACTCATCAGATCCACTGTGAGGTTGATGTGTTGCCCTGAAACCAGCGTGTCGCCTTCGAAAGGAGCCAGGTTGGCCACGGAGTAGCGGGTGAGGGAAATGGTGGCATCGGGAAAATTCCGCAGAAATGAGAGATTCAGGTCCTCGAAATCGACCACAGCAGCGATTTGCTGGTTGATGCCGTTCTTAAGTGCCTGTTTGAGTTCATCTTCGAATAAAAAGGGCAGAATCGCCAGCAGGAGGATAATCCCGAGGATCACGGATCCCAAGATCATCAGGAGTCGTCGTAAGGGTCGTTTCATGGGTTTGGGTGTGAAAGGTTCAGGGAGTGAGCTGGGGATAAAGACCTATGGTCAGGGAGGCAGGAACTTAGATTTCCTCATCCAATTCGTCAAGGGGGATTTCTTTTCGTTCTTCCTCTTCTTCTTCGACTTCCAGGTCCTCCTCTGGATCAATATCACCGTTTTCCTCCCAATTCTCGTCGTCGTCGTCGTCGATCACAGGAGGCTTGGGTTTGTTGCCAGTAGATCTCACCAGATCCTGAGAAAACTCTACTCTGAGGGCCGTGTCACCAATGAGGTGACCATTGAGCTCTCTGACTACTTCTTCACCTTCACGGTCACGTTTCATGACGACCAATGCCATGGCTACTTCTGAATTGTCACGGGTTCTGAACACTTTGATTGATTCAACATCTCCGATTTCTTCGAAAAGCTCAACCAGCTTTTCTTTGTTCATAGAAGGATCAATCGAAGTAACTCTGAGTCTCATCATGGTCAGGGATGGGTTTTCGGTATGAGAGGGAATGAAACTGGCAGACTGAAATGCGGGTGTCGTCCGAAAAGGATGCTCAATTATTCGGGAAAATCATTCGGAATAACAAACCCTTTCAAGTATTTCCCGAAGGGAATGGAACACCGGGCTGAAAGTTTCTGAAAAAAGTCAGAAAATCTGTTATCCTATGGGGATAAAAATAGATGTTTCTGAAATCCGGGCCTCGCTCACTCAGCTGCTTATGCTGCACGTGCCACCGCTGCTCCCTCGCCAGACCGACACTTCGACCGGGCAACGCGATACGATGGGTGTGGAATTTGGGGAGACCATCAGTGTTTGGGGAACAAACGGGCAGCTTCTGATAGAAGGGGCTTCAGGTCGGAGCCTGGATTTGTCTGGCATGCCGAAGGGTGTTTTCTGGGTATTTGTCGCATCCAGGCAAGGCGTGCGAAAGCGCTTTCTGGTTGTGGAGGCCCCACTTAACGAAAAACACGGGAAATCTGAATCTCATTTGAAAAAATGCCAATCATTTTTCGCTTCATATTCGTAAAATACATGGAAACCCGTTCTTTCTTCTTTTCTACTACATCATTGAATACATAGCATATGTCCGACCAATCCGAAAAACAAAAACTGAGCGAAGAGTTGGAAGACCTTCGTGAACAGGTAGAAGCCAGATCTGAGAAAGAAGTTTCAGAAAAACTGGAGTCCCATAAGTCTTCCTTTATGACTTTCATAGACCGCTCCAAAGAGAGGATGGATCAGATTCTCTCAGGTGATGCCGCTTTGAAAGCCCGGCAATCGCTGGATGAGCTACGGGTGCAGCTAGCGCTGGGCAAAGCGGAATCCAAAGAAGCCCTCGAAGAGCAAAGAGAAAAGGTGGATCATGCCCTGCATGAGGCCGAGGCCCGCTATTCAATGCTCAAGGAAGAGGCCAATGACGACTTCCACGAGTGGTCTGATGAGTTCAAAGATTGGAAAGAAAAGCTCCAGACCCGCATGGACATAGCCCGGTTACAGTTTGCCCTGGGTAAGGCTGAAGCCAAAGAAGAGATGGAGACCAAGCGCCAGGATCTGAGCAAGCGGCTCCAATCCATGAAGCAAAAGGCCATCGAAGCGGAGGAAAAAGGAGAGGAAAAGCTCTCCAGCTTTTCTGAAGAAATGTCCGAGTCATTCAGCCATTTCAGAAAGGCTGTCAAGGGATTGTTTTCCTGATTCGGGACCTCGCGTAACTCAATAGCCCATCCCTCCCTGTAGGTGTGATGGGCTATTTTCTGGATTGTGAAGCATCAATAGGGTACTCGGGAGAGCTTATCTGGCTGCAATACGGTGATTTCGCTGAGTTTAGTGGCTACCAGTCCTTCATCTTTGAATTCACTCAGAACTCGTATCACACATTCCTTAGAGGTGCCCACAATGCTGGCCAAATGGTCGCGGCTCACGCTCATGGAGAATGGCTCAGGTTGTCCATCCTGCTTAAATTTTTCTCTGAGCTGAACCAGGGCATCTGCGACACGTTTGCGAACCGAGTCGTAGGCCAGGTGGAGGAGTTCCTCTTCCTTTTCACTCAGATCATCAGAGAGCATCTTGATGAAACGGTTAGAGACATCCCGGTTGTTATGGACCAGTTGAAAGAAATCGTCTTTGGGAATGACGATGACATCTGTGTCTTCCATCACCATGGCCGATTCCTGGTAGGGGGTATCACGAAGGAGGGGCAGGTAGCCCAGAAAGTCCCCTTCTTTGTACAAGCCCGTGGTGTATTCTTTGGCATCCTCATTGGTTTTGAAGGTGCGGACCTTACCCGTTTTAATAAAGAAGACACCATGTGGATAATTTCCTTCATGATAAATCGCTTCTTTCTTCTTGTAGAACCTCACTTCCCGGTTTTCGGTAAGAGCCTCCAGAGCTTTCAGTCCGCGGGCATCGCGGATAAACTCTTCGATTCCAGCCTCTGACTTCTCATATTCCTTCGTTACGATGGCACTTTTGCGGAGGCGCATTTCAATGGCATCCAGCAA
>CAZLKP010000431.1:0-3823 GCA_964560095.1 uncultured Bacteroidia bacterium | reverse complement strand
GTGGCTGTTAAGGAGGGTGGAGAAACGGCGTTGCTTGATGTGGTGAGTGGGATTGCCAAACCCGGTATTTTGCCAAAAAATGATCTGAACGGAGAGGGCTTTATACTCAACGGCAGAGGAGGGGAGTGGGTCCCCCTTCAGTCTTATCAGCGTGTCAACCAGGTGACCTACAGTCGCCTCACCATGCAGCCGGATGGCTCTTTGTCCGGCGAGGTATCGGTGGTAAACCAGGGATTTAGCTCCGAGTTGGAATCCATTCGCTACGCAGAGCTAGGAGAAGATCCGGAAGCCTACTTCCGGAAATACGTTTGGGCAGGAGAGACATCTCCCCGCCTGTCCAATCCGAGAATTGAACAGGTGCCAGAGGAAAAAAATGCCCTGAAAATGAGCTGGGATGTGTCGATGGATGCCTTTGTGCTAAAGGCTGAGAATGTATTTATCCTGGAGCCGATGTTGATGCGGTCGTTGGTAACAAACCCCTTTTCTCAGAAAAAGCGGATCGCCCCGATTGATCTTACCTATCCGATCTGGGAGGCCCATATGTTGGGACTGCGAATTCCTGATGGCTATGAGATCGCCCAAGCGCCAGAATCCATTCGTGTGTTGATGCCGGGCAATGCCGGGCAGTTCATTTATCACGTTATGCAAATGGGCAACATTGTTCACGTCACCAGCTCCATCCAGATCAATCGCACGCGCTACCAACCTGATGAGTATCAGGGCATCAAAGATTTTTTTGATTATATCGTGACCAAGCACCAGGAAGACATCGTCATAAAAAAGGTTGAATAAGCCTTGGATTTTTTGGGGCTCAACCTATATTTGCCCTCATAACAGCAATGTCATACTTCAACGGACATATCAACTGGTGGTGGCACCCAACGAACTGGATTTCGTAGGTGCTCACAGTTGTGTCCTTGTAAGAATAGAAACGGACCTGCATTCCTACGAATCTGCAGGTCCGATTTGTTTTTTATGAATACCATGTTTCGATTCATTACCCAGCATAAAGAGCGTCTTGCCGACACAGTCACACCGGTCAGTGCCTACCTTCGGCTCAGAGATGCCTTTCCGGTGAGCATACTCCTGGAAAGTAGTGATTATCACACAGCTGAAAACAGCTTCAGTTATCTGTGTTGTGAGCCCATCGGTACATTTTCCGTTGCCCACGAAGAGGCAACCGCTACCTATCCGGATGGTACTTCCCACAGGACTACTGTCGATTCTATGGGGCAGCTTCCTCAGCTATTGCGCGATTTCTCGCGGTCGTTTGCCGGAGATGCCATGCCGATGAAATTTGCCTACCAAGGGCTTTTTGGGTATCAGTGCTACGATATCGTCAGACACTACGAAACAGTCGATATAGACAGCTACGACAATGACGACCGGAGCATCCCGGATATGCTGTACCATTTCTTTCGTTTCGTGTTGGTATTTGACCATTTTCACAACAAGCTATATCTGTTTGAGCATCGCCTGGAGGGCCAGCCATCACGGTTGGCAGAAATTGAGCGAATCATCGACCGGCAGAATGTCCCTCGGTTCTCGTTTCAAACTCGTGGATCAGAAACAACGCCACTCACAGATGAAGACTATCTGCAGATGGTGCGGAAGGGTATCTCTCACTGCCAGCGCGGAGATGTGTTCCAGATTGTATTATCACGGCAGTTCAGGCAAGGATTTGAAGGAGACGAATTCAACGTGTATCGCGCGTTGCGCTCTATCAATCCTTCCCCCTACCTGTTTTTTGGTGATTTTGGCAGTTTTAAGTTGATGGGCTCTTCTCCTGAGGCACAACTGGTCATTCAGGACCGGAAGGCGGTGATCCATCCAATCGCTGGCACCTTTCGCCGCACCGGCCGGGATGCAGAAGATTTGGAAATCGCCCGAAGATTAGCTGCTGATCCCAAAGAAAATGCGGAGCATGTGATGCTTGTGGATTTGGCGCGAAATGACCTGAGTCGTCATGGTACCGATGTGAAGGTCGATACTTATAAGGAAATTCAGTATTACTCTCACGTGATTCACCTGGTGTCAAAGGTGTCTGCGACCATTGGGGAAGCGGTTTCTCCGCTTCAACTAGTGGCCGACACTTTCCCGGCAGGTACACTCTCCGGTGCTCCCAAACACATGGCGATGCAGCTCATCAATCGCTATGAGCCCCATAACCGGGGCTTCTACGGCGGCTGTATCGGATTTCTGGGCCTGGATGGCAGTTTTAATCATGCCATTATGATTCGGTCTTTCCTCGCCCGAGGCAATATATTGTATTACCAGGCAGGGGCAGGAGTGGTCTCTCGCTCTGTTCCAGAAAATGAACTGCAGGAAGTTCACAACAAACTCGGTGCCCTCCGGCAAGCCCTGCAGGTAGCAGAAGAAATCGGTTTTTCTCAAAAGACCTCTCTCAGCCATTGACAACAGCATGCAGATATGAACATTCTCGTTCTCGATAATTACGACTCGTTTACCTACAATCTGGTGCACATGCTACGAGAACTGGGGTATGGAGATCGTTTTGAAGTGCATCGAAATGACCAAATCAGCCTGGCAGATGTAGGGGCCTTCGATAAGATCATTCTGTCTCCGGGGCCAGGCATCCCTTCAGAAGCCGGAATCATGCCCGAACTGATCCGGGTGTATGGAAAGACCAGGCAGATTTTTGGGGTGTGCCTGGGCCACCAGGCCATCGCAGAAGCTTATGGAGCTGAACTGTATAACATGCCCGAAGTACTCCACGGCGTGGAAACCGATGTGACCATCACCGAGACAACAGATCCAATCTTCCGGGGCATTCCCACTAGCTTTTCCATCGGTCGCTATCATTCCTGGGCGGTGAAGCAGGAAAGCATCAATGAGAACCTGCAGGTGCTCGCTACCGACCGTTATGGAGAAATCATGGCCCTTCGCCATAAAACATACCCGGTGTTTGGCGTCCAGTTTCATCCTGAGTCCATCATCACCGACAATGGCATGCGGATGTTGAAAAATTTCCTGGAAATTCCTGTACAGCCAACTTCTGGCGAAGGCCCCATCCACGATATTGATATGCGGGATGTTCTCAACCACCTGCTGGCCCATGAGACCTTGTCCCGGGCCCAAGCCAAAGCCATACTGATCAAGATTGCACGTGGCGAAGTGAATCAGTCGCAGGTAGCAGCTTTTCTGACAGTGTATATGATGCGGAGCATCACCGTGGAGGAGTTGGGGGGATTCAGGGAGGCTATGCTGGAGCTGTGCATACCGGTAGATCTGGGAGATATGGATCCTATCGATCTGTGTGGAACCGGCGGAGACGGCAAAGACACCTTTAATATTTCCACCCTGGCCAGTTTTATAGCAGCTGGAGCAGGGGTGAAAGTTGCCAAACACGGTAATTACGGCGTGTCTTCGGTGTCAGGCTCTTCGAATGTGATTGAACAGCTTGGCGGCGTTTTTACGAGTGATATCAGCAAGATCCGACAGCAGATCGAAACGTCGAATATTTGTTTTCTGCACGCTCCCTTGTTTCATCCAGCGATGAAGCACGTGGCTCCGATCCGCAAAGAGCTCCGGGTCAAAACCTTTTTCAACATGCTGGGGCCTATGGTTAATCCGGCATTTCCCAACAAGCAGCTCGTTGGGGTTTTCTCCCTGGAATTGGCACGCTTATATGGATATCTCTATCAGCAGACCGATAAGTCCTACACCATTTTGCATGCCATTGATGGCTATGATGAGGTGTCACTCACAGGTGATACACGGATGATCGACCGGCAGGGCGAATGGCTACTTCGGCCTGAAGATCTGGACCTGCCTCAAGTACAACAAGCGGATTTACATGGGG
>CAZLKP010000430.1:0-3840 GCA_964560095.1 uncultured Bacteroidia bacterium | reverse complement strand
AGCCAGAATCAGCATCCGGGGCATCGGAGCCCGAAATCCATTCGGCACGGCCAAGATCAGGGCCTACTTCGAAGACATTCCGCTCACCGATGGGACCGGAGGAACCTCGCTGGAGGATGTGGATCTGAGATTCATTGAAAATGTGGAAGTGTTGCGGGGCCCTACATCCAGTATTTATGGCGCAGGACTGGGAGGGACCCTCAGGCTTTCGGCCAGAGCATCCGACTGGAACCGGACAAGCGTAAATGGAGGGTATCAAATGGGAAGCTTCGGCCTGCAACGCCTGGTCGGCGATCTTTCCGTGAGTGGAGATCGAAGCAGCATACAGGTGGGCTTCACAGATACCCATTCGGACGGATTTCGAGACAATAGCACCTATGATCGCAGCTCTGCCGGGGCTGTGGCGAGAATTGTTCCGGATGCGAGAAATTCATTTACATGGATCGGCCAGTGGACACGGGTCAAGGCGTTTATCCCCAGCTCCATAGACAGCACCGATTTCTTTAAAGATCCGACACAGGCAGCTTTCACCTGGGCACGCTCAGCCGGATTTGAGTCCTACGACCGGGCTTTCACCGGTCTCTCCTGGCGCCACCATTACGACGAGCAGTTTGAGCACTGGATCAGTGTTTTCGGAGGATTTCGGGATGCCTACGAGCCACGCCCATTCAATATCCTGCGCGAAAACAGCGTTCAATCCGGGTTCAGAGCCCGGTGGATTTACCGGATCAATACCCTGCGAATCACCGGCGGCTCTGAAGTTTTTCGGGAAACCTATGACTGGAACACCTACGAAAACATCAATGGGGAAGGAGAACGTGGCGCCATTCTGAGCGACAATGAAGAGGTTCGACGATACGTGAATGGATTTGTGCAGGCCAGAGGCACTGTAACGGGTCCGCTTAACTGGGAAGCAGGCATTAATCTGAATGTGACCAGCTACGAATACGAGGATTTCTTTCATTCGGACAGCCTGAATCTCAGCGGCACCTATACCTACGATCCTACTTTCTCCCCTCGTGCAGCGCTGGTCTGGAACGCTGCGAAATGGACTGCTCGTGCCCAGCTGAGTCATGGATTTTCCCCCCCTACACTGGAAGAAACACTTACCCCGGAAGGCCAGATTAATCCTAACATCGCTCCGGAGACTGGCTGGAACCTGGAAGTTGGCTGGCGCGGACAAATCATCGCCCAGAAGCTCTGGCTGGATGGCACCGTGTACAATATGTGGGTAGCCAACCTGCTTGTGGCACGGAGAGTTGGCAATGATCAATTTGTGGGGGTCAATGCCGGACAAACCCTCCACCGCGGAATGGAGCTGGGTCTTCACTATCTCCCGCTCAGACAAACAAGGCTATGGGCAAATTACGCATTTCAGGATTTCAGTTTCGAAGAATTTGAAGATGAGGGGAATAACTACTCCGGGAATGAACTGACCGGCGTTCCCAGACACCAGCTGACTGCTGGTGTGCAGCACTTTCTGGGACCTGTACAGGTACAGCTGACCAGTCGATATGTGTCTGAGATCCCGCTGAGAGATAATAATTCTGTGTACTCAGATGCCTATTTCCTCCTGAATACCCGTATCGACTATTCCCCTACCCTGGCATTTGCCAATAAGACTTTTGCCTGTGTGTGGAATCTTCAGATCTATGCCGGTGTGAACAATCTTCTCAACACCCGGTACGCCTCCATGGTCCAAATCAATGCCGGCAACTTTGGCGGAAACCTTCCGCGATATTATTATCCAGGCAATCTCCGAGAATGGTATCTCGGAATACAATTGGGACTGAAGCGAAATAATAGCTCAGGATAGAGTGAGGGAGTCGAATCCTAATCTGGTCACCCCCCCGGATTTCATCCGGGGCTAGGATTGTGTCAGCCCTTCGGGCTGTAGCATACAGACGCGTTCCATCAGTATTCGCTTTCTTGTTAACCAGAATTCCGTATCCTGTAACCGAACGGCTGTGATTTTCTACTCTCTTACTCTCCTTCTCTTCTACTCAAACGAATCGAAATCGTCTGAGCTTGGCAGGCTGGGTTCTGTCCTGATGGCATCTTCGGAACGTCTGTCTTCACAATTGAAGTCGATATTGTAGCCATCTGGCCTGCGAAACGGATCCTGGGGCAAGGAGATTCGGGCATCTCCATACACAGATTTCATGTACATGGCCCAGATTGGCAGTGCCATATTTGCCCCTTGTCCATAGCGAATGCTGGTAAAATGCATCCGGCGGTCCTGGGCACCTACCCAAACACCAGTTACCAGATTGGGAGTGATTCCCATAAACCAGCCATCTGACTGGTTCTGGGTTGTTCCGGTTTTCCCCCCGATTTCCTGGTTAAACTTGTACTTGTACCGCAACCTGCGTCCGGTTCCCAGATCCACAACGCCTTGCAGGAGTTTGACGATGGTGTAGGCTGTTTTCTCGTCAAGTACCTGTTTTGGGGCCTGCTCTGGCTCGTAAAGCACCTTCCCGTTTTTATCTTCAATGCGTGTGATCAGAATCGGCTCCATCACATTGCCGTAGTTGGCGAATGTGGAATAGGCGCGCGTCATTTCCAGCACTGTCAAATCGGTGGTGCCCAGGGCCAGGGAGTGCACCTCATCCAGCTCGGATTCGATGCCGACCCGACTGGCAAATTGGGCGACCGCCCGTGGCGTAATATCCTCTATTAGCCTGGCTGTCACGACATTAAGGGAATGTGCCAGCCCATATCTGAGCGACACAAAGCCGCCGACTTCCCCCCCGGAATTTTTGGGACTCCAGTATTCTCCGGTAGGAAGTTTGATGGTTACGGGCTGATTGGTGTAGAGTTCGCAGGGATCTTTCCCAGCTTCCATAGCAGCACCATATACAAAGGGCTTGAAGGTGGAACCCACCTGCCGTGCCCCCTGCTGCACATGGTCGTATTTAAAAAACCGATAATCAATCCCGCCTACCCATGCTTTGACATGCCCGTTGTTGGGATCAATGGATACCACCCCCGTTTCCATGAATCGAGCATAGTGTCGCAGCGAATCCAACGGCGTCATGGTCGTATCTTTCACCCCATTCCAGGTAAAAATTTGCATCTCTCTGGGCTGGTTGAATTCGGCTTCCAGATCTGCCTCCGACTTACCGGAGGCTTTCCCCCGAACCCACCGAGCTGATTGTCGTTTTAGATCGGTCAGCAAGGACGGATCCCGGCGAAAAGCCCGCTGGCCGCGATTTTCCATCCGGTCAAAATCTGCCTGTAGTTCTTTCAAATGGCTTCTTACGGCTGTTTCTGCATGTACCTGCATCCTGGAATCGATGGTCGTGTACACCCGTAGGCCGTCGGCGTAGAGGTCATACCCGTTTTCCGCACACCAGTTGTTGAGCCATTTCCTCCCCTCCTCCCGAAAATAAGGAGCAATACCTCGCACGTGTTCCTGCTCCTGGCGGGCAAGCCCCAAATCAAGCGCAATGGCCTTGATACTATCTACGTTCACTGCGGTGCTGTCCAGGAAGCCGTATTTCAGCATTTGCCCAAGCACTACATTTCGCCGACTCAAGGCATTTTCCGGTCTGTGGAATGGATTGTAAACGCCTTGCCCTTTTAACATACCTACCATGAGTGCTGCCTCCTCAATGGTCACGTCACGGGCCGACTTGTCATACAGCCTGTTGGAAGCCGTCTCAATCCCATAGGCATCGCCGTAGATATTGACGGTATTGAGGTATGCTTCCATGATTTCCTCTTTGGTAAATCGGCGTTCCAGGATCGAAGAAACCAGATATTCTTTCATTTTTCGAATGATCGTTCCGTCGTTTCCCACATCCCGGTAGAGATTTCGGACCAGCTGCATGGTAATGG
>CAZLKP010000429.1:0-3842 GCA_964560095.1 uncultured Bacteroidia bacterium | reverse complement strand
AAAATATCCGCTCCTCCTCCCAACCGTCAGATGTGCGTAGTCGGGAAAAAGAAGCGGTTCTAAAAAACTTATCTCAATCAAAAAACTTATCCGCCTACGTCGAAAGAACCGAAATTTTGTATCACGAATGGAAACAATACGCTGAGTAAGATTCGAATGCACACCAAGAAGTGCTCTGACGTGATCGGGGCACCAGCCTTAACCAAGGAACCTAATTCGCGAGTATGCCGACCCGATCACCAACACTATAAACTCGAGAAGCGTAGTGCCAGTGATATTCACGATAACTAAAATACATTCCATAAACCCTATACTTATTATTTTATTATCATATTTACAGAGGTATCCATTCATTCAAATTACCGAGATGGAAGACAACTACGCCAGACAATATCATGTGCTACAGAGCCAGCACTGGTGGTTTATGGCTCGCCGCCGCATCCTTGAAAAAGTCATTGATGACCTCGCAAAGCCTAAGCCTGCAACCATACTCGAAGTGGGCTGCGGGCCTGGCGGGAACCTGAAAATGCTATCGCAGTTCGGAGAAGTCACCGCCTGTGAACTAGATGAATCCCTGCGTGCCTACGCTTCGGAATTAGGATATGCACAAGTGGTTGCGGGCCGCCTGCCGGACCAGATTCCCGGTGACCATGCCCCTTATGACCTGATAGCCCTCTTTGATGTGCTCGAGCATGTTGAGAATGATCTGGGGGCCCTGAACCATCTAAGAGAGAACCTCAAACCCTCCGGGAAACTCATCTTGACAGTTCCCGCTTTCATGTTCCTCTGGAGCCACCACGATGTTGTCAATCACCATTACCGCCGCTACCACATGGGAGAGTTAAAGTGCTTGCTCAACAGGGCCGGATTTGAAGTTAAATGGTGTAGCTATTTCAATTTCCTGCTATTTCCATTGGCATTGGCCGAAAAAGTCTCGAAAAGGCTGCTCAACCACCGCTCCGACAACACCATGCCCGTCCCTCCACCTTGGGCCAATTGCCTTCTTGGCACTGTCATGAGTGCTGAAAAATACGTCCTCCCCTCGCTTCAATTTCCTTTCGGCTCTTCGCTGATTTTCGTTGCCTCACCTGATTCCGGGCCGCAGCTGCATTCCTCCTGAATAAGGTAAAGAGGGCGCCGCTTCGATTCAAGGAAGACCCGCCCCAAATATTCACCCATGATGCCCAGGACCAGAAACTGCATGCCGCCGATCAGCAGAATGACCGCCATCAGACTGGACCACCCCTCAGGCGGTTGGCCAAATATCAGCTTGTTTATGATAATAGATACAACGACACCAAGGCTCAATACCGACAGCCCGGCTCCACAAACCAATGCCAAGCGCAACGGCTGTATGGAAAAACTCATAATTCCATCCCAGGCGAGCTTGAACAATTTGCTCAGGGTGTATTTTGCCTCCCCGGCGAAACGCGGGTCGCGTTCGTAGGGATAAGCAGCCTGGCGGAAACCCAGCCAACTGATCATGCCACGCAGGAACCGCTGCTGCTCGGGCATACCGACGATGGCGTCAACCACATGTCGCCTCATGACCCGGAAGTCGCCGGTATCCGCAGGAATCGGGCACCCTGCCAGGAATCTTAAAATTCGGTAGTAATTCTTGTAGCAGGCTTTCTTCCACCAAATCACCCCCTTGCGTCGGATACGCTGCCCGTAAACGACATCATTGCCCTGCTCAATCAACTTAATCATCTCCGGAAACAATTCCGGAGGATCCTGCAAGTCCGCATCAATAATAAAAACGGCATCCCCTCCGCTTTTCTCCAGGCCTGCACTGATGGCAAGCTGGTGCCCGTAATTTCTCGACAACCTGATGCCGCGCGCCATCCCCTTCTGGGCAAATTGACCTATCATCTCCCAGGTCCTGTCCTCGGAACCGTCGTCGACCAGTATGACCTCATGCCGTAACGCCATGCCTTGAAGCACCGGCTCCAACCGGGACATCAATTCCGAGATCCCCTCCTCCTCGTTGTAACAGGGAACGACAACCGACAATTTCTCAATATTGTTCATACGCATGCACATCCAAGGCTGTCTTACTTATTCTCTCGACAAAGCACAAAAAATCCGCGGGGGGCATCAGGCTTCAGGCGGTATTGATTGTTCTTGGCGTAAGCCATGATTTCGCCGTTCGGATCGGTCACATCGAGACGGTTCATGATCAAACAATCCGGAAGCTTTGCTCCGATGGCCTCGGGCCCCGACTCTTGGATCATTATGCCTCCATGACGAACTCCGCCCCGACCAAACTCCAGTCCGTAGTATCTGGCGGGCCGCTGATCGGCAAACCACCACACCTCCCTGCCGCTTCCAGCCAGTTGAACTGCCAGTCGGCTGGCCGTCCGGAAATCATCTTTGGCATATACTTCCAAGTAACGCGCCCTCAGGCTTCCGGTCAGGAAGGCCATGGCGGCAGCGACAATCAACAGGGCGTTTCGTCTGCCTGAAACACGGGTCAACCACCAGAACAGGAGGGTCACAAACAGGGGATAGACAGGTGCCAGATGTCGGCCCCAAAACGGCCATTGAACGAGCCATGCCGCCAGAAAAAAGGCGATTCCTGTGACACAGAGTATCATGAACATGTTTAAACCTTTCTGATCTCTGATCAGCCTGTGCCGAAATCCCCCGCGCAGACAGACCCCTCCAAGACCTAACCAGGCGGCAGCCAGGATGAGCATGTAAGGCAGGTAGGGCAAAATCAGGTCCGGCAGCCCAACCCACCCCTCCGATTTCATACAATCCCTAATCAGGTCACGCGGCGGCCCCATCCCTGAAAATCCGAGAAATTCGTAGAACACAAATGCCACATTCCCTATCGACACGTCCCATACCTTTGCCCCAGTAGAGCCGTCCCCCAACTGCAGCAAGTAAAACACCCCCCAACAGCCCTGAGTAAAAACAAGCACCAGGACGAAAAGATAATCTGAAAGCCGGAAGCTTCGGGATACAAGCCAGTGATGCAACAGAATTCCTAGCGTAAAAACAGCGATTGGGAAAACCCCCAGCAAGCTGGAGCCCGAGATCATGAAGGCAATGACCACGAAGAAGCCATATCCCCAAGGGCGCCTCCACCTCTCCTGGACCAGGGCCAGGTAAACCGCCAACAGAGCCGCTCCCAGCCCAAGCTGCATAGCATAGGGCCTGACTTCATCCACATATTGCCATACAAAGGGCTGCACGCAGAAAAGCAAGGGCAGCCAGCTCATCGACAATAATCTGCCCACCCAGAACAGGGCCAGAGATCCCACCCAGATCCAAATCACATTTTGCAACCGCAGGGAATATTCATCCTTCCCCATCCACTGCGCCATCAACCAGGTCGTAAACCCATGCAGGGGCTTGAGCCGATCCATGTCAACCTCCCCATGAAGAAATTCGTGCTTCCACTCGGCAAAGCTTTCCGGTTGCGCATTAAGTGACGTCCACCCTTCATCCCCCCACAAACTGCGCCCGCTGGGCATAAAAAGACATAGGACCATGGCTGCGAGCAAAAAGCCAATCGACCATATGTCGACTTTTTTAAACCCACCTTCAATAACTGAAGATTTGTGTGTTGAGGAATCGTTCACAGATCTCGACTGGCGCGGCATTTACCAGTGATAAATTTTTCATACTGGGAAGCCTCATCGCTAGTCAGCTTGCCTGAAAAGATCTCCTCATAAAAATCGGTCACCCACTCCCAGTTGTAGTAGGTCTCGATCCGTTCCCGCACCCGCCGCTTTTTTTCTTCGATCAATTCCGGGCTTTCCTCGATTTTCTCGAGCAATGCCTTCAGTCCGGCCTCGGGTTCAGCGGCGTCAAAACGCAGCCCCCAGTCCTGC
>CAZLKP010000428.1:3485-3852 GCA_964560095.1 uncultured Bacteroidia bacterium | reverse complement strand
TAGCCCTAGCCATTCCAGTTTCCTTTGCAGGAATGTTCATGTTCGGCGCCCTTCTGGGACTTCAGATCAATGTCCTCTCGCTCTTTGGGATGATCCTGGTCATCGGTATTTTGGTGGATGACGGAATCGTCATTTCGGAGAATATTTTTGCGCATTGGGAACGGGGCAAGAGCCCCGAGCAAGCTGCCATTGATGGAACCATGGAAGTATTGCCAGCGGTTACTTCCGCGATTTTGACGACCGTTGTTGCGTTTGCTCTGTTCTTTTTCCTCGACGGTATTACGGGAGATTTCTTTCAGGACGTGGCCCTGGTCGTGATCCTTACGCTTATGTTTTCTCTCATCGAAGGCGCTTTTATTCTTCCCGG
>CAZLKP010000428.1:0-3475 GCA_964560095.1 uncultured Bacteroidia bacterium | reverse complement strand
GACACGTGGCCCATTCCAAAGCGCTAGAGCGAAAGGAAGGAAAGAAGCTGACGGTTGTTGACAAGGTGCAAAAATGGTTTTCTGACTTCATGGAGTGGATGCAGAAAAAAATCTATGAGCCACAGCTCAAGATCATCTTCAAGTTTCCCATCATGGGATTTGTGGTGCCCATTGCCCTGCTCATGATTTCCTTCTCCCTGATTAATGGTGGGCTGCTCAAAACGACCATTTTCCCGGTAATTGAAGGAGACTACATCACCACGAATATCAAAATGCCGGCAGGAACTCCGGAAAAGCAGACCATGAAATGGCTCAATCATGTAGAGGATGCTGCCTGGCGGGTGAATGAGCGAATGAAAGCCCGTCGTCCGGATGGCAAAGACCTCATCAACGTGGTGAGCAAAAACCAGGCGGGCAATACCTATGAAGGAAATATCCTCATCAATCTGCTCGACAGTGAAACGCGCCAGGAATACCCGCCTCAAAAGTCTTCGCTATCCATTGCCGATTCGATCAAAGCAGAAGCCGGTACCATTCTGGGTGCCGAAGAGGTGAGCTACACCCTGGCCAGCCCTTTCGGTAAGGCGGTGTCTGTCGCACTTTTTTCCAATGATCTCAGCCAACTGGAAACTGCAGTGGAAGTGCTGAAAGACAGCTTGAACGAATTTTCGGATCTGCGAAATGTCGTTGACAACAACCAGACCGGACTCCGGGAGTTGAACATTACCCTCAAAGAAAAAGCCCGCATGCTGGGTCTGGACCTGCAGACGGTGGTCGGGCAGGTGAGACAAGGATTTTTCGGGGCAGAAGTGCAACGGCTGCAGCGTGGAGAAGATGAGGTGAGAATATGGGTTCGCTATAATGAATCAGATCGGGAAAGTGTCGGAGACCTGGAAGACATGAGAATCCGAACAACGGACGGATCGGCTTATCCGCTTCAGGAGATTGCCAACATTGCTCCCACTCGTGGCGTCATTTCCATTCGCCACCTGGATGGCAAGCGTGAAATCCGCGTTGAAGCAGATGCAGCTTCAGCGGATGTATCGACTCGGGATGTACTGACAGAAATTGAAACCCAGCTGCTACCGCGAATCCTTGCCAATTACCCTTCTGTCAATTTCTCGATGGAAGGTCAGGTGCGGGACAATGCCAAAACCGGAGCATCCATTTCCCGGGTAGGCCCAATCGCCCTGTTTTTGCTGGTGATCATTATCGTGCTCACCTTCCGCTCGTGGAGTCAGACATTGGCCGTTTTGTCGATCATTCCGTTTGGGCTGATTGGGGTGCTCTTCGGCCACTGGATACTGGGTAGACCATTCAGCTTTATTCTCTCTGGCCTGGGTGTGTTGGCCCTGGTAGGAATTATGGTCAACGACGCCCTCGTCCTGGTCAGTCAGTTTAACAACACCATCAAGGCCGGAAAACCGTTCAAAGAAGCTCTTTACGAAGCTGCGGTTTCCCGCTTTCGCCCGATTTTCCTCACATCTGTGACAACGATCGCAGGCCTGCTGCCACTGATCGCCGAAAAGAGCCTTCAGGCACAGTTCCTCATTCCCATGGCCATCACGATCGCATTCGGTCTGGCAGTGGCCACGCTGCTGGTGTTGGTGACCCTGCCATCCATGATGCTCATGATGAACTGGTACAAGCGTAAGTTTGTACTTCTGTTTCAGGGAGAAGAACCTGATGCCACCATCATTGAGCCCGCATTCGAAGGACGGAAGGACTACTTCATGATCTGGTTCCTCGGATCCCTTGGTGTGCTTGCGATCCTTGCCCTACTCGCTTTACCCGGAATGCTCATGTAAACCGACAACTCACTTATGAATACTTTCAGATTTTCATATATTCTGGCTTCGTGCCTGACCATGCTGGCTCTCGGCCAGAAGGTGCGTGGGCAGGAAACCCTGACCCTCGACAGAGCGATCCAATCAGCTCTGGAAAACAATTACGGAATCCGCGTGGCAGCATACGATGTGGAAGCTAGTGAAACGGATGTTTATCGCGGAAGTACAGGCATGCTCCCTTCTGTAGCCCTACAGGGAGGTGCCAACTATAACAACAACAATTCTCGGGCAGAGATTGTGCAGGGCCGGGATCCCAATACAGGCGAAGCTGTTCTGGAGACAGTAGAAGCCAATGGCATTGTGACTTACAACACCAATGCCAGCCTGAATCTCAACTGGACTGTGTTCAACGGGTTTGCGAACGCCAGGCGGTACGAGTTGCTGGGAGCCAGCTCAGACCTAAGCAAAGAGCAGTTTCGGACTCAGGTAGAAGGAAGTATTACTCAGGTCGCCAATGCCTACTATCAGCTGGCCAAGCTAAGAAAGAGCTTCACGATTCAAAAGGAATCGCTGGATCGCTCGCGGGCCAGACTGGCCTACGTCGAAAATCAGGCGGCTTTCGGTACGACTTCTTCTCTGGCTGTCTTGAATGCCAAGGTGGATGTCAATACTGATTCCATTAACCTGGCTACGACTGAGCTGAATCTGGACAATGCCAGAAGAAATCTGAACTATCTCATTGGGTATAACCTGGATGACGACGCAGCCATCGACCTGACGGTGGAATTGGCAGAAATTCCGGATCTTGAGGAGCTCGAGGCGATAGTTCGCGCCAATAATTCCAGTATCCGAACAGCCGAGAAAAGCCGACAGCTGTCCGAGTTGAACCTGCGAATTGCCGAAGCCGGCCGCTATCCTTCCCTCAGCGTCAATGGTTCCTATGGGGTGAATTTTGCCGACAATGGCCCCTTTAGTTTCGCCCCGCAGATTTTTAGTTACGGCCTGAGCGGTGGCGTGTCTCTCAATGTGCCCATTTACAATGGGTCCAGAGTTGCCAAAGGCATTCAGCAGGCTGAGATCTCCATTGCCCAGAGCACAGCCCAGCTTACCGACGTGCAGCAACAGGTGCTCAGAGATCTTCGCAATGCCTGGTTTACCTACCAAAACAACCGAAAGATTCTGGAACTGCAGGAGTTGTCGGTCGAGGCTGCACGTGAAAATTTTAGCCGCACCCGTGAACGTTTTGAATTGGGGCAAGCCACCAGTATCGTTTTTCGAGATGCACAGATCAATCTGTTGCTCGCCGAAAACCGGCTCAATGATCTGCTCTACGATGTGAAACTGTCCGAAATCAACCTCCTGCAGATCACAGGTATGCTGATTCCAGAGGAGTAGAAAAAGCTTCCTCCATATCTCAAACCCAAAGCCAGGACCAATACGTTGAATGAACGGGGAATTTTGATCATCCGATTTACAAACGATGAGGTGGAAATTGATCTCGCAGCGGTATGGGAAAAAATCCGGGTTCGATTGGAAGAACCCTCAATTTGTTATCATTCACGTGAGTTTTGGATAAGAACCGCTGACTATCAACAAATGAGAGCTTTAAGCGGAGATTTGTGTCGAAAAAACCTACATCCCACCTCCTAAAGCCCATGATCGAAGATAAATTGATTGCTGTTTTCTGT
>CAZLKP010000427.1:0-3859 GCA_964560095.1 uncultured Bacteroidia bacterium | reverse complement strand
TCATGATGAGATTGTCAACAAGTTTGCTCCTCCTGCTGGTTTGTGCAGGAGACCTCTGGTCTCAGGATACCTGGTGGGTGTTCTTTACCGATAAAGGCAACCTCAGTCACTATGAAGCCTCCGATTTGCTGAGTCCGGCAGCCCTGGAAAACCGCGCACGGCAGGGCCTCTCCCTGGATCTCCACGATTATCCCCTTCAAGAAACATACGTGGCTCAGGTCGCATCAATCACCGGAGAGATCCGCACGCGCACCCGCTGGTTTAATGCTGTCTCTGTCCAGGCAACACCCAAACAGATCAGGGAGCTTCAAAGCCTTCCCTTTGTCAGGCGTGTGCAGCCAGTGGCACGCCTCGTGAAATCGCCACCGGCGATTACCATCGATTGTGATACTGTCGCCTACCAAGGCACGGCCTTCCGTCAACTTGGCATGATCGGTCTCGATGATCTGCATGAAGCAGGTTTTACCGGTGAAGGCGTTCGGATAGCAGTTTTTGATAATGGCTATTATCAGGTCGATTCTCTCGATGGGTTCTCCCACCTTTTTGACGATGGGAAAATCCTGGACACCTGGGACTTTGTGGACAATGAAGCAGATGTATTTGACAAGTGCATCCACTGTCAGCATGGTACCTACGTGTTTTCCATCATGAGCGGAATTCATCCGGGAAAACTATTTGGTGGCGCGCCGGGGGCTTCCTACTACCTATTCAGGACCGAAGATGATTACTCAGAAACAGTCGCAGAAGAAGATTACTGGTTGGCCGCGGCGGAATATGCAGACAGCTTGGGCGCTCAGATTTTCACAACTTCTCTGGGCTACAAAGATTTCGACGATGGTATCGGCGATTACCAGGACGAAGATCTTGATGGCAATACAGCCTTGATCACCCGGGCGGGCGATATGGCTGCCTCCCGTGGCATTTTGGTGATCAATAGTGCCGGAAATAACGGCAAAAACGGCATCAATGCACCAGCCGATGGCGATTCGGTGTTGGCAGTAGGTGCAGTCAACGAATGTGAGGAAATTGCCTGGTTTAGCAGTCGTGGACCCAGTGCCGACGGGCGCATCAAGCCCGATCTCGTGGCCATGGGCTTGGGGGCATACTTTATTTATCCCGACGGCTCGGTGAGATACGGCAACGGTACCAGCTTTTCCTGTCCCCTCATGACCAGCCTGGCGGCTTGTCTCATGGAGAAGCATCCCGAACTTAGCGCCTGGGAGCTGCATCAGGCACTCATCCAATCCGGTGACCGCTATCATAATCCCAACAATGTCTATGGACATGGATTACCCCATGCCAGCCGGGTAGAGGAAATTCTCAACACTACCCCCCTGCCCAACAGCGAATACGAGGAATTGACTGAAGGCAGTCTCATCATCTATCCCAATCCTGCCACACATGTAATCCGGGTGGCCTGGCTCTCACCGGTATCACCGGCCAGCTATGAGGTGGAACTGATGGACGCTTCCGGGAGACGCATTCGTCTCCACGCAGCTTCTTTCTCCGACAACGAATGGCAGTTGAGTCTGCCATTGGATTTTCCCAGTGGGATCTATGTGCTCCGATTACAGCATATGGAGTATGAAGAAGTTAGCTATATTCGGAAGGTGAGTATTCGGTAGCTGATGTCTTCCTGCTGCATCAGTATTATCAAGGCCGGAGGAATGTGAAAATGGGATGCTTGTGTTTTAATCTTGAACTGACAGGGTGATTCGACAACTCGGTATTGCAGCTAGGTTGGACTCATCCATCACGGAGAGTTAGGTAATTCAATGCCGTTAGCGTGGAGGAAGTTTGTCCGAAAGCATTGATCCGTGTTTTCATCCGGGGCTATGATTACTTCGGCCATCCGAGCTGTTGAATGGGCTCAGGATGATTTCGAAGCAAGAAGCCTCCCACATTGTCATGGGTTATCCCTCACTGAAGGCTTCCTCTCCTTGCTGGGCTTTATCCAGCACGTTTCTGGATGAATCGTAGATGGCTCCCAGAACAGGCATGTCTTCCTGGCTGACCCATGCACTTCAACCTGATAGGACCTCAGCTTACGCTGATGGGATATGGAGGTGGTCCACCCGCGGGGATGCTGTCCCACAGATCGGTCATTCCCCCCCTATGACTGTAGATTTTTTACTACTTTCAGTCGCACGAAAAGCAGATTGAACATGTCCTTTTTTACCTGTCGCCGTTGGGTGGCTTTTTTGAGTCTGTCCATTGGGTTGCATGTCTATGTATCCGCGCAGGGCATCACCGCCGATACGCTGGTCAATACCTGGCAGCTCCATGTCGGAGAAACCCAATCATCAGGGCTGCTCGATTTGAGAGATGACGGTAGTTTTGTCCAGGAGATGGATTCCGGATCCCGAAGTGGCTCCTGGATGTTGAATGGCGGCAAATTAACGCTTCTGCTTGATCTGGTGGACCAAAATCGCCCGGTGGATTCGGTGCATTACAAGGCTTCGTCAAACCAGGCCGTGCTGTCATTCTTTCATGAAGGAGAAGAAGTTGCCCGTCAGACGTCTTCTGGACTGGAGTCTGAGCGCTACACCGAAACCTTTCAGGCCAGCTTTGACGAGTTGGGAAATGTGCATCTCGAAGGGGAAGACCAGCATTATTTGCTCACGGGCCGCGGAAAAGCCCTGGTAACAGCATTTACCTTTGAGGATATGTGGAGGGGAATTTTGGGTATGATCTTTCTGGTGCTTGTGCTGTGGCTCCTGAGCAGTAACCGAAGATCCATCGACTGGCGCTTGGTGGGGATGGGACTGGGCCTGCAGGTAATTTTCGCCATTCTGGTACTGAAAGTACCCGTGGTGAATCTCGTTTTTGCCTACATCGCTCAGGGCTTCGTTTCTATTCTCAATTGGACAGCTAAAGGGTCGGAGTTTCTGTTTGGGGAATTGCTGAATGTCAATGTGTCTGGCTACATCTTTGCCTTTCAGGTGCTGCCGGTGGTGGTATTTTTCTCTGCCCTAACATCCCTGTTCTATTACCTTGGCATCCTGCAGCGGGTGGTGTATGGGTTTGCCTGGATTATGAAGCGCACGATGCGCCTGTCGGGCGCAGAAAGCCTGGCTGCTGCCGGGAATATTTTCCTCGGTCAGACGGAAGCCCCCCTGCTGATTAAGCCCTATCTAGACAAGATGACCCGCTCGGAAGTCATGGCTCTCATGACCGGCGGTATGGCCACGATTGCCGGGGCGGTATTTGGTGCCTATGTGGGCTACCTGGGCGGATCTTCGGTCGAAGAGCAGGAATTGTTTGCCACGCATTTGCTCACAGCCTCCATCATGTCGGCACCGGCAGCCCTGGTCGCGGCGAAGATGCTGATTCCGGAAAAAGAGGAATTCCTCTCAGACCTCTCTGTTCCTAGAGATAAAATCGGCTCCAATGTACTCGACGCCATCACCAATGGCTCATCAGAAGGCCTGCGGCTAGCCGTGAATGTAGGGGTGATGCTCCTGGTGTTCATTGCCTTGATCAAAGGAATCAATGTGATTCTATCCGATCTTCTGGGCGACTGGATCGGATTGAATGAATGGGTAGCTACCTCAACCTCAGGAAAATATGATGGGTTTACCCTCGAATACATCTTCGGACTGCTACTCTCACCGGTGGCCTGGATGTTGGGTGTACCTGCAGAAGATACCATGCTTGTAGGTCAGTTGTTGGGTGAAAAAACCGTGGCCAACGAATTTGTGGCCTACACGTCTCTTGGCTCGATGAAAGCCAGCGGTAGCATGATGTATTCCAAGTCGATCATCATTGCTACCTATGCGCTTTGTGGCTTTGCCAATTTCGCTTCCATAGGTATTCAGATCGGCGGCATCGGAGCTTTGGCACCCAAACGGAGGGGTTT
>CAZLKP010000426.1:0-3879 GCA_964560095.1 uncultured Bacteroidia bacterium | reverse complement strand
CCTAGAAATGAACACCCGCCTGCAGGTAGAACACCCGGTCACGGAAATGATCACCGGAGTCGATCTGGTGCGGGAGCAAATCCGCGTGGCAGAAGGGCATCCCCTTTCTTTTTCTCAGGATGACCTGAAAATTAATGGCCACGCCGTTGAAGTAAGGGTCTATGCCGAAGACCCGGCCAACAATTTCCTGCCAGACATCGGAAAGCTGTATCTGTATCGTCGCCCCCAGGGACATGGCATTCGGGTGGACGATGGCTATGAAGAAGGTATGCAGGTCCCGATCTACTATGATCCCTTGCTGGCCAAGCTCATCGTTCATGCCGAAGATCGGGAGCAGGCCATGAACAAAATGATCCGCGCCATCGACGAATACCAGATTCTGGGCGTTGAAACCACCCTGGGATTCTGCCGCTACGTCATGGGGCACGAAGCCTTCCGAAGTGGGCAGTTTGATACCAACTTTGTGAATCTGTACTTCACGCCAGAGGTCCTGGACAAGGAACTGACGGAGGCAGAGATGGAGGTCGCGGCTGTGGTGGCCCACCTGGCGATGGAAAAATCCATGGGGAGAGTGGTCACACCTGACACACATCCCTTCATTCCCGGCAGTGCCTGGAAATTGAAACGGAAGTAAGCGATCACCAGTGAAATAAAACGGTCGACCCCTGTTGGGCCGACCGTTTTCATTATTGTTATTCTCAGTCTTACTCAGAATCGGTTTCTGAGCAATGACACAAATTCCTGAACTACCGGATCCTCCCGGTCGAGGTCGTCAATGTTCAGTACAAACTTGTTGAGAATGTCTTCGACTTCATTGGCGTCGCGGGCATCGTTGACCCGATCTACGATGATCCGGAAGCGCACATTGTTGCCGTTAAAGACCTTTTGCACATATTGATATTGCTTGTGAATGGCAATATCGTCCAGCTTAATCTTCTGGTTGCCATTGATGCTCTCGTGGAGCTTGCGCTGGCGGGTATGTTCAGCAAATTTGTCGGCAACAGTCTGTGATTTTTCCTGGATTTTATCCAGCACAGATCCAGGACCTTCCTCTGGCGACTCAGCAGTCTTTGGCTGTTCTTCTGTTTTGGCTTCTGGCTCAGGCTGGGCGGGGATGTCTGGCTGAGGATCCGCTGGCTCATCTTCCCTTTTCGCCTGAAAGCGGTCCAGGAAGGTCGATGTGCCGTTCGCCAGTTTGTCATAGGTGGTTTTGGGCCCTTCCTCTTCTTTTTTTTCCACATTTTCCTTATCAGGCTCCATGCTGGCTGCCATTTCCAGAAACTCATCGTCGTCCTGGCTGTCGGTTACTTCGGTTGCCGATTCAGCAGCTTTTTCCTCCCCGACCCTTTTTCCGGGGGCTCCGTGATCTTCCGGAAAGGTTTGTTCTACAGCGGGAGGATGAGGATCATGGCTTTCCTGGGCGCCGACGCTCGGAATATGATGAGGGGGCTCAGGCTGGGATTCGGCAGGTTGTTCATCCAGGTCTTCATCCAGATCCAGGGCCTCCCCTGATCCGCCAAGATCGTCAAATATGGTTTTGCGTTTGGCCTCTTCTTCTTTTCTTCTCCTTTCTTCTTCCTCCCGTGCTTTCCGTTCCGCTTCGAGGCGAGCCTGTTCTTCTGCGGCACGCTTGCGGGCAGCTTCCAGCTCCCGTTCGCGTCTTTCCTGTTCTTCGCGCGCTTTTTGGGCCTCCTTCTCTGCTTCGCGGGCTTTCTGTAGTTCCCGTAAATAGTCTTCGAGGCTCTCGCCTGTCAGGGAGTGGTACAGTTCTTTGCGATAGGTCAGGATGCTTTGCCCTTTTTTCTGCTCATAAATATCGAGCACCCGGTTCATCTTTTCGGAGAATGCATTCCACGAAATGGTTTCCATCTCATGCTTGCGACAATAGCGCAGGATGCTGTTCACCACAAAGTCCCAGTCGGCAAAAAAGTGGGAATACTTGTCCAACTGATCGACATGTAGCTCTTCGGATTGGGCGAAGAAAAACTGTCGGAAACCGTTTTCCGGGTCAAGAATGAACCGGAGGGTATTGGCTACTGACCGATCGGTGAGATTGGTGAAGGACTCCCGATCCACACTGATGTGGTGGGCGAGGCGGTTTTTGAGCAAATCGAGCATTTCGGACACTTCATCCGAAGAAAAGTCAAAATAGGGGTGTTTCAGCTGTTGCACCCGCTGATCCCACACCTGATAAATCTGAAACAGAAGAAATGAACTCACCTGCTGGTGGGGGAAGTAAGACTTAATAGCTTCTCCGGAGACTCTTTCGCTGGAAACGGGGTGCTGCTGGAGAAGTTTTTGGGAAATCCGCTCGGTAAGTTGGAGCAATTGCGTCTCAGAAACCTGACTGCTGGACATAGGGGGAGATGATATTAAATTCTCTGAAGTCATCATGTCAAAAACGAATATAGACATTTTTCCCTGTGGAGTAATAGTATGAAAACACAATGATCATGCCGGAAGCGCAAAAACTATGATTTGTACCCATTCTTCAGGGCAGCTGATAAATGGTTGATTGTCAATTTATTTTGGTCGAGGAATAATCCCGGGTCGGGAATTGCCCCCGGAGTTTTAGGCGCGTTTGAATCATCTTTGGTCAAATTCCCGTACCTTAGGCTCGTGTTTCGGGATACCGGCATTATCGTGATCACTATCTGCCTGTGCCTTGTGGCCTGCCGATCAGAAGCCCCGCCACCTCACATGGTGCAGGTGGCTTCTCAGGATAGCATCTATGTGGTGAAGGTTCCTTCTTTCCTCCTGCCGGGCTTTGATATGCATCCATTTGCCAGTGTTCAGTATTATGATACCACCACCCAGTTTTTTGTACTGGGAATGGAGGATGCCAAAGATAACCTCGGCGCCATCAAGCGCAGGAGGCTGAAGCTGAAAGGCTATTTCAACTACATGGAAACTACTGCCCTGGAACGGATTGATTCTTTTATGAACGAAGCCGGATTTCGGGATACACTTCCACAGGGGCTGGTCGTTCAGAGCCAGGACTATTTTGCTGTGAGTGATACAGCCAGGGATTTTCCGCTGTTTTATCGCATTTCAGCCTTTGAAAATGACGATTTTTTTTTCCAGCTAGTCATCTGGATGCCCTATCAGATTCACTGTGAGAATATGGTCTGGGTCGATTCGATCACCCGCTCGCTGGAATTTCTGCCCCCATACCATAGCTTTACCATGGCAGCAAATTAGGCCGCCGGGCTGGCAATACCCCCCGCTCCTGTTACCTTTGCGTTTTCCAACAGATTCACGCATCATGGTAGATCCTCTTGAAGCCCTGTCTCCACTGGATGGCCGTTATCGAAACCGGGTAGGTCCCCTCTCCGATTATTTTTCTGAAGCAGCGCTCATTCAATACCGTCTACGGGTAGAAGTGGAATACTTTCTTGCGCTATGCCGGGCTGCCATCCCACCTCTACCCATGCTTGAGGTTGAAGAAAAAGCCTGGATGCGCTCCGTATACCAAGATTTTGATCTGGACGCTGCACGGCGGGTGAAGGAAATCGAACAAACCACCAACCACGATGTCAAGGCCGTTGAATACTACCTGAAGGAGCATATTCATGCCTCTTCTTTTGACCGACTGAAACAGGCAGGCGAATTCATCCATTTTGGGCTCACCTCTCAGGACATCAACAACACAGCTACGCCGCTGATGTTGAAAGAAGCGCTGGAAAACCTGTCGTTTCCCCTTTTGCAACAACTGATAGATCTCATTTTTGCCTCGTCTGAGGCCTGGAACCACATTCCTATGCTGGCCCGAACCCACGGACAGCCCGCTTCTCCCACCACGCTGGGGAAGGAGTTTATGGTCTTTCGCGTCAGGCTCGACAAGCAAATGGAGGAATTGGCAGAGATGCCATTCCCGGG
>CAZLKP010000425.1:0-3884 GCA_964560095.1 uncultured Bacteroidia bacterium | reverse complement strand
TGCCACCCGAGCACGCGCACCCGGGGGTTCATTCATTTGGCCGAATACCATGGTGAGCTTGGATTCCTCCAACTCTTTGGCATCGATTGTATCGAGTGGCCACCCATTATCCTCCATCTCCTTTTTAAAGGTGTCGCCATACTTCACAACATCAGCTTCGATCATTTCACGAAGGATGTCATTCCCTTCACGGGTACGTTCCCCCACTCCAGCAAACACAGACAGGCCATCGTGCTTGAGGGCGATATTGTTAATCAGCTCCTGAATCAGTACGGTTTTACCCACACCAGCACCCCCGAACAAACCAATTTTACCACCCTTTAGGTAGGGAGCCAGCAGGTCAATCACTTTAATACCGGTTGTGAGCACTTCGGGCTCTACGGACAGGTCTTCAAACCTAGGCGCACTTCCGTGAATTGAGTAGGCTTCACCGGTTTCAGGTGCAGGCATACCATCAATGGGAGCCCCAGTTACATTAAAGAGGCGGCCGCGAATCTCATCACCAACAGGCACAGTGATCGTATTACCAGCGTCAATGACCTCCATCCCTCGCTCGATACCATCTGTGGAGTCCATGGCAATGGCACGAACACGGTTTTCACCAAGGTGCTGCTGCACCTCCAGAACAAGGCGACCGTGACCTTCACGGTCAATGTACAAGGCATTAAGGATACGAGGAAGAACAGCCCCTTCGCCGCTGAATTCAGCATCGATAACAGGACCGATCACCTGAACAACTTTGCCAATATTGACGTTGGAATTTGCCATTGATGGGATGAGATTGAAAAAAGTGTATATCAGTCGTTAAAAATCGTCGCAATTTACGCGCGTGACAGAAAAGAACCAAACGAGGCCTTACAAATCCTCGCCTGGATCTGGCACGAATGATGTGTGATCGCTAATTGCGGGATAGTTGTGGAAAAGGCAGGAATTCCGGTTGGAATCGCTACGGCGCTAGCTTGGTACTGGATCATTATTCCTTAAGTGAATTTCCTATCTTCACAGCTCCATGCCATTATCTTACAAATTAACGTCCACCGACACCTCCTCCCACGCACGTGCGGGTAGCATCACCACCGATCACGGGGAGATCGAAACCCCTATTTTCATGCCTGTCGGCACCTTAGGTAGTGTCAAAGCCGTTTCACAGCAGCAACTCACAGACGACATTCGCGCGCAGATCATTCTGGGAAACACCTACCATTTGTTCCTGAGACCCGGCACAGATGTATTGCAGGAAGCCGGTGGACTGCACCAATTCATTGGCTGGAACAACCCCATACTCACCGACAGTGGTGGCTATCAGGTATTTTCACTGGCGCAAAACAGGAAAATCAAAGAAAAGGGAGTCACCTTTTCCAATCACATCGACGGTGCCAAGCATCTCTTTACGCCTGAGATGGTGGTCGATGTGCAGCGAATCATTGGGGCAGACATCATGATGGTGCTGGATGAATGCCCGCCCTACCCTTCTGAATACGACTACGCCAAGGCATCTATGGAACTCACCCACCGCTGGGCTGAGCGATGCAAAACCCATTGGGAACAACAGGAAGGACTCTATGGCTATGATCAGAACCTCTTTCCAATTATTCAGGGCAGCACCTACCGTGATCTTCGCACGCAAAGCACGGAGTTCATCGCATCGCTGGATCTGCCGGGCAATGCCATAGGAGGCCTGTCAGTGGGCGAACCTCATGAGATGATGTATGAATTCACAGATCTCAGTTGTCGTATCCTCCCGGCAGACAAGCCCCGCTACCTGATGGGCGTCGGTACACCGGAAAATCTTCTACAGTGTATCAGCCTGGGTGTAGATATGTTTGACTGCGTTTTGCCAACACGCAATGCCCGTCACGGAGTGATCTACACCCGGGAAGGAATTCGCAACATGAAAAACCAGAAATACGAGCACGACTTTAGCCCGCTGGACCCCGAGAGCGATCTGCTCACCGACCAGAATTACAGCAAAGCTTACGTGAGACATCTGTTTAAAAGTTCGGAATACCTGGCGCTGACCATCGCTTCAGTTCATAATCTTCATTTCTTTTTGTGGCTGGTCCAGGAAGCCAGAAAACAGATCATGGCTGGCACCTTTTCCACCTGGCGCGATAAGATGCTGCCGAAGGTGTCGCGAAGACTCTAGGAAATCATAGAAGATCACTGAAGGAAGGACGGAAAATCTCCCTGAAATGATCTGTTCCCCAGGTTAGTGGTTGGTATAAAAACATCACTTCTCAAACATACTCCTCCACCACACCTTCATAAAGTTTTGCCCTTCTGTGAGGAGGATCTTTGGATTCACAGAGCTAAAAATGACGCCATCACGAAGCTGCACAGAGACGGCTTTCATCGATAGGTCGCTGCGGTCAGCGAGAAAAATGAATTCCAGGTCTGCCAGGTATCGATTGATGGTAGTAGAGAGAAAAATCTTCCGCCCGGAAGCATCAAAGCCTTTGAGGCCGCATTGCGTGTCTGTGATCGTGATTCGGAGAAAAGAACGCGCCAGCCATCTCAGAAATCGCGAAACAGCGATTCGGGCAGGTGGAGTATGTGCATAATATGCCCGGTTTTTGATGCCAATAGCTACGTTGGTGCCGGATCTCAGCTCCTGGACAATATCCAGAACGGATTCTAGTGTGTATGGGAAGTCGATATCGGTGAATACGCAGTAGTCCCCTTTGCTTTGCGCCACGCCGCGACGAAGCGCCTCTCCCTTTCCCTGATTCACTTTCAGATTTACGTATTGAAATGGCTTCCAACCCGTACGGACAATGTCCACATCCGCCTGCGTGATGCCCTCAGGTGAGCCGTCATTCACCAGAATCAGCCGCAGGACCATATCCGGAAGACGTTGAGACAACTCTGTCATCGAATCCACAACACGTGAGGCCCATCCTTCCGGCGGTCGATAGCAGGGGAGAACAATATCGAGGCTATTCAACATAAAAGTTATTCATCATCAGGCGATGGCCCGGCAGGTTGTCCCGATACACATCTACGCCAACCGGACGAATCAAAAAGGATTCGGCCACCGGATGGCGATCATACAGGCAAATATGCACCCTGCTGGCTTCTTCGGATGGGGTAAATTCAAAATCAAAGCGAAGCCAGTTCTTATAGACATTGGTCCCAAACATGATCCCATGAGCTTCGTCGCGGATGATCTGATCTTCGGCATTAAACTCACGCAGCAAAAAGGCCGGAAAGCCCGCCACGGTATGGTCAATATTAACCCATACTGAAGCCACCAGCTTCTGCTTCGGCAACGCCCCGTGAAACAGCGACAGCTCGATATCACCTTCCTGACATGAAGCGGCTTCATGTCCAAATTCCGAAAGGGATTCCTCGTCAAATCCTTCAAAGTAAAACCATGACGAGTCCCCAGTGGCATACCATCCGTTTCCTACCGAATGCAGCGCCGCCCTCTTCGCCTCGAATTGAGCCACAAGCAGATCCGGATCGTAAGAAAGATCACTTAATCGCAATTCGCGAAGTGCAAAATTGTCCTTTTCAACCAGCAGTGTCGTCCTCTTGAGCAACAACTGCTCCTCCCAAGTAAGCGGTGTACCCGCCTGCGACAAAACCAGCAATGGCCGATCATTGGGAAAATCCTCCACGATTTCTTTTTCGATCCAGGGGGAACTCAGCAGTTGTACCAATTTATTGGATTGATCAATGGATGTTCTGGACATCATACCACAGGCCAAAGGAAGGCCCAGGTTATAGGAAAGCTTGAAGGCGCGAGCCGTCGTTGGTCCTGTTTGCCATCGGGAAACATACTTCTCCGATCCCACATTAAAGGCCGGAATGGGCAACAGTGCCTGGAATTGATCAGCGGACCTACCTGCTTCGTTCAGCCAGGTTTCAAAATCGGGCTCTTC
>CAZLKP010000424.1:0-3899 GCA_964560095.1 uncultured Bacteroidia bacterium | reverse complement strand
TCAGGGGATTTTTCTTCAGATGGTAGCCGGAAAACAGCGAAATGAACGACGCCTCCTGGTTCAGACGGAGGGCAAAAGGGCCCGTACCTATCCCTCCTGGCTGACCACAGAATCACTGGAGCCCGGGGATTACATCGAAATGGTGACCCATCCTAAGGAACCTTTCAATGCGTGCATGATCCGAACCCTGAGGAGGCGTCCATCCCTGGATTTTGCCAAGGACGTGTTTGGTGATCTCCGCGTTCACCCAAAAGGATTCGGATTTCTGGAAGACGTGTTCGTTCCGCCTCATTTCATTCCGGAGGAGGCTTCCTACACTGAGCCGAATGTCCATGTGAGAGCAGTATTGTCACTGGACAAAACGAAAAACCAATGGGGATGGAAAGCCGTCCGGCTCACCATGCCCTAAGCAGGACAGGCTGCCTGCGAATACTGAAAAAGCGCCGTGCGAGGTATCCATCCGGCCAACTACGCCTCTTCGGCTTTCGGTTTTTCAAAAGAGAGCCGATGGGGCAGGAGTTCGTCGATGCGGTTGATGGGGTGGTCTGGGAGCTAGGTGAGGACGGCGAAGCGGTACTGGTAGGGATTGTGGCCGTTGAGGATGGCGATGGCGAGGATGGAGATTGCCTTTGTTTGGCTCGCGAGGAAGATTTCCCCGGCATCGACCTGGGATTCTTTGAGTTGTCGCTCCAGGTCATAGAGCTGCTGGACCTGCGCCAGGAAGTGTCCGGCCCTGTTGGGATCGGAGCTTTGGGCGTTGACAAAATAGCGGCGTGCATGGGCCATGCATCCCAGCAAGGTGATGTCGCGATGGGCGTCATATTGTTCATAGACGGCATAGCCATCGGTTTGGAGGTAGCCTTTGAAGGATTGGAGAAGGTCGGTAGGGCCTTCGCGGCCCCTACCTTTCTGGTAGTCGAAGAGGACCAGGTTGGCATCGACATCGAGATAGACCCACTGGTATCCGCGGTGTGACTTACCGCCGGAGGTCTTGATCTTTTTGTTTTTCCTTTGAGTCTTATCCGGAGTGTTGAGTACCTGGATGGGCGATTCGTCGACCTGCAGGTACTGTGCCTCGGTGATTTCTTCGGCGATGCAGACCAGGCCGGTGACATCTTCATCGGGTTCGATGACCATCTCTACCCGCTCCAGATGCTCCGGCAGCATGCGCCGCCCGGGGTGTTTCCGGGATTTTTTGCGGGGGTAGCTGATGGTTTCCTCCGCGACCGGTTCAGCAGGAGCAGGCTGTGGTTGCCCACCCAGGTCCAGGGCCAGTTGTTCCGGATGCTGTTCTTCGAAGCGTTCGCGCTTCTGGCCGAAGAGCTGCTTTTTGAGCCAGGCCAGCTCGTCTTTGAGCTACTGATTTTCTGCCTGAAGCAGACCAATCTGGCGGTCTTTGCAGGCAATTTTTTCAGCAGCTTTCATACCCTTAGGTCCCCCTCGCCATCACGCAAACCCAACACTGCAGGGGGATAGGCACTATCGCACTCCGGTCTCACCTCTCGCTTCTCGCCTACTTCTGGCATTCCATCCAATGATTTTTGTCAACCTGTGCCCGCATTGTTAACCAAATATTAGTTACATGTGAGAATTTTCATAAGTTTAGGTTACACCCCACAAACACCTGAACGCAATCCGGAAATTCAATTTTTGAAGATACATTTTCAAAATCTGAATGGCTTGGAGGTCTCATTATGCCCAAAGCAGACTTCTGGAGAATGGCAGGACATTTGACCTATTCAGCATATGCCAGCAACCACTCACACCCAAACAGAGCTTCGGATCCTGAGTATCCGCTTTACGGGTCGCCTGCATCCGGGGGAAGTCTCCGCCTTCCGAGGGGCCATCGGCCACAAGGTAGGTCCGGATGCCGTCCTGTTTCACAATCACCAGGGTGACAGGCTTCGCTTTGCCTATCCGCTTATCCAGTACAAATCTCTGGGTGGTCGGCCCTCCATCATCTGTCTGGGCGAAGGGGTAGACGACATTCATCGCTTTTTTTCCCAGGCCGACTGGTCGTTGCAGGTAAGAGGGCGTGAATTGCCCATGCGGATTGAGAACCTGAACCTCCAGCCCTGGAATCTGTCGATGGAATCCAACCCGGTTCATGCCTATCGGCTATCCCGCTGGGTGGCGCTGAACCAGCGCAGCTATCCGGAGTTTCAGCAACTTCAGGGACTCAGCGAGCGCATCCGGTATCTGGAGCGAAAGCTCGTAGGCAATATTCTGTCATTTGCCAAGGGCATCGGCTGGCATATCGACCAGCAAATCATCGTGCAAATAAACAACCTTGAGGAAGCCCGTCCGGTACGGGTCAAAGGCTTCAGCCTTCACAATTTTCACGTCGATGTTTCCACCAACATCCGACTTCCCCACCACATCGGCCTCGGCGGGAAGGTGAGCGTGGGGATGGGGGTGGTGAATTCAGAATCAACAAGACATCAATAACCTATGGAGACCCTTACGTTCACATGTAAAATCATCACCCCGATGTTTCTCGCTGGGGCCGATGGCAAAACGCCCGAGCTGCGGGCCGCGAGTATTAAGGGGGCGCTACGGTTTTGGTGGCGGGCGATGCAAAGAGAACCAGATCACAAAGTGCTCAGGGCGAAGGAGGATTCGATTTTTGGTGGAGTAGGCAGTGGGAAAGAAGGGAAGGCACAGCGGAGTAAGGTGATGTTGCAGATTTTGACAGAAAATGGCTGCCGGCATGGTGAGGAAGCTATGCAGAGATTGCCATATCATAAAGCCATTACCAGACATCGAGGCAAGCTCGAAGAGATCAACATTCTGGAATATCTCGCATATGGCGTCTCTGGCCGTGGATCTTCAGGAAGACCCTATTTTGCCAATGGGAGCAAGTTTAGAGTTATTGTTCGGTTCCATCCTTTGCTTTCCTCTGCTCACAAAGAGGAAGTCATAAATGGGTTGCGTCTTTTGGGAAGGTACGGTGGTCTTGGGGCAAAAAGCCGAAATGGATTTGGTTCTTTTTCTATTGACTATGACGGTGAGCTCAAATGGTGCCATAGCATCTTTGATGGAAATGGACCATCTCTGTCAATAGGAGGGCGTGTAGACTACACAGCTTTATCAAAGGATGCAAAGCTCTTTGAAACCAAACTACACCCGACCTGGCATGCTGCCCTCGCAACAATAGGCCAATCCTACAGAGGTGAGTATCCGATCCCTCCCCAATCTTCTGGAGGAACGGGGAGACTAGGGCTTGATAAACTACATGAAGGCTATACCCGGAAATACATCGCTATGCCCTTGAATAATGGAGCCCGCCATTCAAAAAGTGACGTTCACGAACGACGGCCCAAATCACTGTTTTTGGGGGTTAGCAAAATAAAAAGCCAATACAAAGGGCATATTCTCTATTTGCCAGACACCTACCAACACAACGGCACAAGCGAGCAGGCCAAGCATGATAAAGCCTACGCCGAATTGATAAAAAATTTCTCCTCTCTCACCCCAGTCAGCCTATACCCATGACCCACCTCTTCCTCTTCACCATCGGCCCGGTGCAGGGCTTTATCGCGCAGGCCCGCAAAACGCGGGATCTCAAGGCTGGCAGTCAGTTGTTGTCTGACCTGATCCGACATGCCTGGAAGACGGCCAAAACGGTTGAGTGCGTCCAGACAATCAACCCAATCATGCCGGCATTGGACTCTGAAGGAAAAGCCGAAGGCCTGCCAAATCGCTTTCTGGCTGAAGTCGCCTTCCAAGACGAAGCCCAAGCCCACCAGCTAGGCGAGCTCACAGCCCAGGCGGTCAGAGACAAACTGGTTGAGATAGCCATGAGCCTTCTGGATAAAAAAGTCAAAGAAGAAAAAGGAGACTTTCGAGCGCGGTTTGAAGCGCAGATTCGAGACCATTTGGAGGTTCACTGGGTGATC
>CAZLKP010000423.1:0-3918 GCA_964560095.1 uncultured Bacteroidia bacterium | reverse complement strand
GAGATTATCGACGAGGGAGATGGTGTTCCAGTGGGTCTTGTTCATGTGCCAGCCCGGCCGGATGCGGCTGTCATATTGCTCGCGCAGTTCCAACGCGTACTCTGGATCGCATTTTAGATTGATCGACACCGGATCATCCAGCGGTAATAGGGCAAACATTTTCCCCATCACCTTAAAGACCAGCGTTTGCTCCCCAAAGGGAAATCCTTCCGTTGTACCGGGTTTTGACAGGCAGTGCTCGCGAATGGTTTCGATATTCATCATGGGGGAAACTGGTCTATGGCATAAGGTCGATCATTGTAAGCAAATGACCAACGATCCTATATTCTCACCTTCCTGCTTCGCTCAATCATGGGGCCGGCGTAATGGGTGCGAATGAGGACTTGCCCGTTGGTGGGGTCGTTGAGATCGTGGAGGGGAATGCGGTAATCTTCGACGGGGTTGGTATCAAGGAGAATGGCCCGGTTGATTTCCACCTGTAGATCCTGCGAGATGGGTAGGAGGTTTTCGCGGGTGAAAATATGTTCCCGGTATCGGATTTTGAGGGTGATGCGGTCTTCGGAGATTTTCTCTTCAGGGATGAGGAGCACGAAGTTGCCGTTGTTATCGGTTTGCTTGTGTGCCAGTACCAGGTCAGCGCATTGCACCATGATGGAGGCATTGCCGATGGCTCGCCCTGAGTTGGATTCCAGCAATTGCCCAGTGAGCCGGATGAGTTTTCCCTGCCGGTCAATCTCCAGGTCTACCCTGGTCAGCGCCATTGCATAGACTGGCATGCCAGTGTCGGGCACAACAAACAGCAGGAGGAAGGCGAAGGTGGAGAGCACTCGTCGGTTCATGAAGTTGGTCGATAACAACCCAAAGACAACCTCTTTGGCAGAAGGTTGAAAATGCTGTTCGGTGATACCAGATTCTGTCCGGAAGGTTACAGATAAACCCGGAGAAAGGCTCGTCTGGTGTATATGACGCTTAGAAAAGGAAAATTTCGCAGGAATGGCAGGGAAAGCCACCATATCCCTGCCGGATGATATCTTCTAACAGTGCCTAGGGTAGGCAGCCACTGGTGCAGCGGGTGACGAGGCTATAGGGGCTACAGGGTAGGTGGAGCAATAAAAAGAGGCTGCCCCGTACCTTCCCGCCTACACCGCATAGCCGGGAAAAAGGTGCAATGGACGCGAAGCGTGAATCGCCATGCGTGTGTTGCGCCTTCAACCTTGGTATGTTGCGGTTGGGCAAGTGAGGGATGAGACAGCCTCTTGAAGGTTGATTGAAGGCGAATCAATGTTATGATATCCGCCATCGATTTTCACTTGAGAAAGAACGCTTGATCCCGAATGGGTGTGACCTATTCGGAGCATAGGAGGGATCAGTCCTGATCTTGGTCTTGATCTTGGTTCTCCTGGGCCTTTTCGAGCTGTTGTGCCTTATAAGCCTGGTACATCATCCTGGGGTCAGGATTGTACATGATGTACTGAGTAGAGTAGATCCAGTTAAGAAGTTTTTTCATATTTGAATTAATTAGAGTCTGATGCTTTCGCTTTGATTCGATTCTATTAACGAAGAGCGTATTTTTCTGTTGTTTTTTCTATCGAAATCGTTTTCGGTTTGAGATATATGTGAATGTTGGCGAGTTATGAGGCTTTCATTCGAGTTCCTTTTTGGTTGTTGTAGTCCCATTCCAGGGCTTTTGGCCTCTACTTTCACATGATTCTGCCTTGTTTGATCTGGAGATTCTGAGCGAACCTCGGTCACAGTTGATCACCTTTGCCAGCGGGACCGATCGAGAAAGTCAAATTCGCGGCTACCAATATGATTTCCGTCTTCATTGCGATCCACAATGGCGCGAATTCATCTGGAAGGTGGGGTTGGGGGAAAAGAACTCGCAGGGCTTTGGGTTTGTGGATGTGTTGCACAATTAATTTGAAGATCATGAATACCTTTGGCGAATTTACCCCGAAAGGTCGGCTACTGCGGATCATGAGGGCCCTGCTGGATCGACCATATGGCTACACCCAGCGGGAGCTGGCTAACATGTATGGGGTAGGCCAGTCATCTATCAAACGGGATTTGAATGAGTTAAAAAACGCGGGTTTCATCCTCGATCAGGATAATCGATACCGCTATGCCTTTCAGCAAAGCCAGCCTCAGCGGCAGCTCAAAAGTTTGCTGCATTTTTCTGAAGAAGATCAGGCCATATTGGATCAAGCGATAGATCAGGTCGCTCCGACCTCAGAACATGGTCGCAAGCTCAAAGCCAAGCTGGCCTCCCTTTATGACTATCGGAAACTGGGCCATAGCTATCTGCGTCAGCCCTATCTTAACAAAGTGGATGCCCTTTTCAAAGCCAAGGAAGAAAAGCGTATGGTGATCCTGGAAGGCTATCGCTCTTCCAACAGTAACGAGATTTCGTCGCGAAAGGTAGAGCCCTTTCATCCCAGTCCACCCGATGACACCGTGCATACCTTCGATGCCGTCAAACAGGCACTGAGGCACTTTCGCTTATCCCGCTTTACGAGGGTTCGGCTGCTGGACGAGCCCTGGGAGCATGAAAACCTGCACGTCATTCGGCCCACAGATCCTTTTCGTATTGTAGATGCCCAGCAAGTGATGGTACACCTTCGGTTTAAAGTTGGGGCTTATAACGAACTGGTAGAGCGCTTTCCGCTTACGCGCAATTATATTGAGGAGTCTGCCGAGCCTGATTTCTTCGACTTCCAGGGCATGGTCAACCATCAGTTTCTGGGGCTGACCAACTTCATCTTAGGCAACTGGCACCAGCATGTGGAGGTGCTGCAGCCGGATTCGTTGGTGAACCATTTACGCAATAAAGTAGCAGAAATGCAGTTTTGAGGTCAGAGGTCACAAAAAGTGATATTTTTTGAGGGGGTGGGGCAGATAATGCCCGGGGAGTGGGCGTAGGTTTGGGAATAGGAGAGAGGATTACTGGATTAACAGGAAAAATAGGGGGTTTAGATCGACATTAATCGGGAAAAATGAGAATACACATCAAAACATCGTCCAACTCTGCAACCGTCCCATTTAATTATCAAGTCAATCTTGTGGGGGCATTACACAAGTGGCTAGGAAGAAATAGGGTTCATGATGACCTTTCACTTTATTCTCTTTCCTGGTTATCTCATGGAAAATCAGAAAAAGGAGGATTAGTATTTCCCAACGGTGCGGTCTTTTTCATCAGCTCCCCCGAAATAAACTTGATAAAGCAGCTAATCAAGGGGATACAATCTGATCCGGAGATTGCTTTTGGACTCAAGGTAACAGATTTAATGCTACAACCACCACCTGACTTCGGACCCGAGGAGTTCTTTTTTCTGCAAAGCCCAGTGCTGATCAAGCGCCGTATTGGCTCGGAAACAAAGTTCTATTTTCCCGAAGATCAGGAGTCAGACTATCTCCTCACGGAGACCATGACCAATAAACTTCGACAGGCCAATCTCCAAGATAAATCTGTCGAAATATCCTTTGACCGCAGCTACCACAGTATCAAAAAGAAGCTGGCAACCTACAAGGGAATCGACAACAAAGGCACGTTATGTCCTGTCATCGTCAAAGGAGACCCCGAAGCCGTCGCTTTCGCTTGGGAAGTAGGGGTAGGTAACTCAACTGGAATTGGATTCGGAGCATTGAAATAATCGATCATGGTATACTACGTCGTCAAATATTCAGGTCCATTTGGGTTCATCAAACCTTGGACGGCCGTCCGCGACAGCGAGACGTTCAGCCAGCAGTTTCTCACCCCGAGCATTGTGGAGGGAATGGAGAAGAAGTTGTTTCCGGAGCTATTGGGTAGGCCGGGGATACATAAGGTGGTGCGGCATCGGTTGAGTTATGTAGGTTTAGATATTCAGCAAGAGCGCACGTGGGCCAAGGGGGGATTTAAAGCCACCAAAAATAAGAATA
>CAZLKP010000422.1:3263-3924 GCA_964560095.1 uncultured Bacteroidia bacterium | reverse complement strand
CCCACGCCGGACATCAAATTTCGTTACGCCCTGTTCGTGCTGCAAATTCAGAAGCATAATCACAAACAAAAACAGCACCATGATCGCGCCGGCATAAACCAGAATTTGTATCGCTGCCAGAAACTCCGCCCCCAGGGAGAGATAGAGCCCCGCAATGCTGAAAAAATTCAGCACCAGCGACAAAGCAGCATACACCGGATTCCGGTTAAAGATCAGACCCACAGCACCTGCCAGTCCGACAACAGAAAAAATCCAGAAAAGAATCGTTTGAATGGTACTCGCAGCTTCCAAGCGAAAGAGTTTATGGTTAGTGCCAACACGCGCCATGCTTTTGTCAGCAACGCTGGCAAAATTGGTTCTTTTAGGCCAAATAGTCAAAGCAGCAGGCGGATTATCCGACCTAAATCCTCCGGAGTATCCACACTATGCCCTTCCCGGTCAGAAATACCACACTGAATCCGGTATCCATGAGCCAGCCAGCGCAGCTGCTCCAGTTTTTCGGTCTGCTCCAGGTCATGTGGAGGAAGGGCTACCACATCCAACAACCGTTGCCGGATGAATCCATAAATTCCAATGTGCTGCCAGGCTACAACCGGAAGCTTCTCCCCTCCCCTGGGGTAGGGAATCGGCGCCCGGCTAAAATACAGCGCCTCCCGATGCT
>CAZLKP010000422.1:625-3253 GCA_964560095.1 uncultured Bacteroidia bacterium | reverse complement strand
TGCTCATTCATCACCACTTTCACTGTATGGGGATTCTGAAATTTGCCGGGATCATAGAGCTGACAAACAAGCGTCGCAATCTCGGCCCCTGAGAGCAATAACTCCGCCACCTGATCGATCTGGACAGGATCAATCAGTGGCTCGTCCCCCTGGATGTTAATCCAAAAGTCGCCCCCCGTTGTTTCTGCTACCTCTCCCATCCGCTCGGTGCCCGATTGGTGATGTTCACTGGTCATCACGACGTCTATCCCCAACTCCCTGACGTGGTCAAAGATACGCGCATCGTCTGTCGCTACGATCGTTCGGTCCACACGGCGGCACTGATGCACTTGTTCTGCCACGCGTTGGATCATAGATTTTCCTTTGATATCCACCAGTGGTTTGCCGGGAAATCTCGTAGAGGCATAACGGGCAGGGATCACACCCATAACGACAGGCTTGTCCATATATCAAATTTATGGAATCCGGAATAGATTCGACCAATATACTGGAAGAATCGGCGTTTTGCTTACGAGATCCCAGATGGGCCGATCGTTCGGATTTTGGCGTAAAGCTGCACATTTTTGCGTTTCACCGATCCCTTATGGATATTTTTCCGTAGTAAAGATAAATTGAGTCTCGCTTAGTAATGAATACTTCAACCCTGAATCCTGTTGTGCGGAGCATAAGCTGTTTGATCCTTGCCATGCTGAGCTTTCTCCCGCTGATGGGCCAGCGAACAGCGACAATCCTAGATCATCGAGACAGGGTCCGGATTTCTCTGGTGCGGGTACTGAACTCAGCCTACAGAGAAACCAACCTCTCCATCACCCCTGATGGAAAATATCTGTATTTCATGTCTCTCCGGGGTGGTCAAGCCTGGTCAGAAAGCTTTATGACCTTCAAAGGAGATTCGGTTTTTGATGGTGACATTTGGTTTTCGAAGCGGGTCAATGGAGAATGGCAGCGACCGCAGGTGATGCCTTATGGGGTTAATACAGCCACCGGCGAAGATGAGCCAGTCATCTCCTCCGACGGTCAACGGGTTTATTTTCAAAGCTGGCGCTACATCTGGGACAGAACCGGCGGGCCCTACTACGTGTCCGAGCTCGACGGTAACGTCTGGACCCGCCCTTCTGGGCTGGGTGGTGGCATTACTGAATTTTTCAGTGTCGTGCAGGCAACCGATGGCATGACCATATCCCCGGATGAACGCACATTCATCGTGGCGGCAGGCCCAGGCTACGACACCCCCATGGATATTTTCATTTCCAAAAAAGGAAGTTACGGTTGGACATACTGTAAAAAACTGGCCATTTCCACCCCGGGTGATGAACGCTCCGTGTTTCTCGCTCCAGATGGCAAAACCCTGTATTTCGCCTCCGACGGGTATGACGGATTTGGCGGACTGGACATTTACAAAACAACCCTCAAACCCGATGGCACCTTCGGAGAAGTTATCAATGTCGGGGCACCGTTTAATACAGCACAGGACGATTATGACTTTATCCTGACGGGTGATGGGATGGAGGCCTACTTTGTCAGGAATGGAGACATCCATTTTGCAGATCTCCGCGAAGCCGATGACAGGATCAGGCCGGATGTGCCCAAAATCAGCCACGTGTTGCAGGGGACCGTTCGCGACAGCCTCACTTGGCGCGGTGTGAGTTCTCAGATTCTACTGATGGATGCACGCACCAAACGCCTCGTCAAACGGATTGAAACCAGCCCCGGCGGGGCCTACCGGATTGAATTGCAAAACGTCAGCCGAGTGTATGACCAACTGGTCATTGCCGAAGGCTACCCCCAGAAAACCCGCAGAATTACCATCGATCAAAAAGCTTACAGCGAAACCATTACAGCTAATTTCCTGGTATCAAAGCCTCAATCCGAACAACCCTCATCCCCACCTTTGGCGGCCCAGGAACCTCCCCGGGAGCGCCCGGCTCCCCCGCCAACGCCTCGTACACCGGAACCCCAATCTGAACCGACCGCACCGGACGAACCAGGACCATCTGTGCCCACAATTAGTCAGATTGAGGTAAGGCCTCAGGATCCGATTACCGAACAACCTACCAACGAACAACCGGCGCCCGAAGTGACGCTGCCCGAACCGGTAGATCCCTATTCTTTTAACGGCGTGGCTGAAAACAACCTCATTCTACTGCTGGACGTTTCAGCTTCCATGAGAAAACCGGGCAAACTCCCGCTGCTGAAAGAGTCTTTCCAAAAAATGCTGGAGCACATGCGCCCCGAAGATCAGATTACAATCATCGTTTACTCCGGCAGTGCCAATATTGTGGTGGAAGCAGTCTCCGCGGTTCAACAGAATAGGATCATCAATGCCATCGAAAATCTTTCCTCAAGTGGAGGAACCAAGGGAAAAGCAGCTCTCCGGAAAGCCTACAAGGTAGCACGCAAGCACTACATTAATGGCGGAAATAATCGCATTATCATGGCCACCGATGGGTATTTTGATGTTCCGGGCCTGTACAATCTTGCCGAATCCGGGTTTCAGGATCAGGTGACACTGACGGTTTTTTCCTTCGGCAACCTCGCCCAGCACAAAGTGGAGGAGCTTTCAAAACTCGCAGCCGTAGGCGGCGGCAATTACGAAATGATCAGCGAAGCCAATGTGGATTCTGCCCA
>CAZLKP010000422.1:0-615 GCA_964560095.1 uncultured Bacteroidia bacterium | reverse complement strand
TGCTATCTGAAGCCAAAGCGGTGCGAAGGTAATGCACAAGGGGAACTCCTCAAACCAGAAAGCCGAGTCAGACATGCGTGGGTGACGGCTGCGGAGAAGGGGATGTTGTTTTGTTCCGGAGAATCGCCATCAACCAGAACAAACTGAGCACAACATATCCTGAGGAAGCATATATCAGCCAATCGGGAATGGCCAACCCTACCTGTTGCAGGCCAAACAGTCCCGCAGGAATGCTGATCAGCCGGATCCATTCCAGGGTGGTGACCCACTGCCTGCGCCACTCAAACAGAAACCCAAACATGAGCGTAGTCATGACCATCCAACCGGCATAGAACAGCTTGGTTGTCATGTCAAATCCTTCCTGGTTAAAGAAAAACAGGCTATAGCCGCCCGAAGCGACCAGAAACTGGAGAAAAGTGTACCAGCGGGCTCCCTGAAGCGTGGCATTGAGGTTGAATTTGTGATAGTCCTCCGGCACGTCTGACGGAGCCAAGTAGCCCCCAAGGTATTCCGGCCGCCAACCGGGTTTGTTCATCAGAATACCCCAGGCATCGCGGGCAGACCGGGACTGGCGCACAAGTTTCCACAAGTCAATGTAATGGGCCACATTGGCAT
>CAZLKP010000421.1:3318-3966 GCA_964560095.1 uncultured Bacteroidia bacterium | reverse complement strand
GAGTGACCCGTATTCGTCTTTCATCCCCCGGCACAACTCCGCAGTTTCCGGTGCGACCGTCATGTCAAACCGGCCCGCAAATTGCATCCCTCGCAGAACACGGAGCGGGTCTTCAGCAAAGGCTTCCGATGTGTGCCGTAATACGCGGGTTTCTATGTCCGCAAGCCCCCCAAAGAAATCTTCGACCTCTGATGTGCGCGGGTCGTAGGCCAGTGAGTTCATCGTGTAGTCCCGCCGTGAGGCCGCCTCCATCGGGGTTATCGTCGGGTCCAAGTCCACCTCAAAACCTTTGTGTCCGATGCCCATCTTGTTTTCGCGGCGAGCGACCGCGAAATCATAGGTCTCGCCCCCGACCCTGAAGATGGCAATGCCAAAGCTTTTTCCCACGAGGTCAACCTTCCCGTATTCAGACAGATTCGTGCAGAGTTCCCGGTAATCCATTCCATAGACCTCGATATCAATATCCTTCGGGTCGATACCCCAGAGGTGATCGCGCACCGCCCCACCAACTATGCGGCAGGATGGTAAGCTTCCCAGGATCGGGCGTAGTGCTTCGGGAATCGGGAAATTCGACTGCGTCCTTGTCATTGCCTGATTCTATCAGACACTACAACTCAGACAAAGGGTGCGTTACCTTGGTCCTCCTGT
>CAZLKP010000421.1:0-3308 GCA_964560095.1 uncultured Bacteroidia bacterium | reverse complement strand
CCTGTGGCAAAACAATCAATGCAAATCTCCATGAATAGAAAACTTCTGATGGATAGTACAAGTAACGGCTATAATAGTACCACCATCATTATTTAAGAATCCCCTTAATCATGGCACAAAAAACAGACATCACCTCGCTGGCAGAGCATCTATCCACCATCAGTAGAGACTACGAAGGGGTTATTCGTCTCTGGTTGGATAAGGGATACCTCAAAGCATTCGACCCGTATGAGCAATCCCCGGCACTCGCATTCCTCATCCTCCATAATTTCGCATACCAGGATGAAGATGAATACGATGTGGCAATTTTTCATAGCCCTGAGCCCATTATGGCCCTTTTAATGGCCGGTATTTCAATGACGGGGATTCGCGATGATTCCGATGACGAATGCCCTGTCCGTGTTCTGGAAGAATCCTCCAGGCAGTGGCGCGAAGGCGTGCGGATCGTTCCAAACTTCTCAGAACATCCTTATGCTCCCTACTATCAGATTGAATGGGACGATGTCAATGCACCCGTCTGCCATGACTCCAGACTGAAGGCAGTTCTTATCTCAGACAGGAAGCGGTTTCGGAAAGATAAAAACTTCCCCGATCTCTGGTCGGTAACGTATGAACCCAATGAGAATGAGGCCGTTTTGGGGCCTGCCCGATGTGATGCTCCCAAGGATTTTTTAGCTCGAATGCTCAAAAAACATCCCTATGTCAGTCGATATGATATAGACAGGTTAGTTTCGGAGTTCGCAGATCGTGTCCCTAGCGTGTTTTTCCCATATTTCCCCGGGGAGTATCTGCCTGACACATCTATCCACCTGGACTATAACATTGTTTCAAACAATAGCCCTTATTTCCCCCTGCATTGCGTTCAGTTTTCTTTGAATTATGGACCATTTGTGGTTCCAGAGAGATTGACTTCGATTCCGAAAAGTGGCGACGCTAATTGGGATGCAGGCTTGCAGGTAATAACCCGCGACTTCAAGGCTGAGGTGGACACCTGGGCCTTCCTGCAAGATAACCTTAAATCTTTTGAGAAACATGAGGTAGATGGCTGCTGTCGCACACCCATAGTTGACAACACGAAGGATCTCAACCCCATCATTGAAAAGTTGGATGAATGGAACCGTCTACTCGCTGACATAAGTGCAAGGACAAAAGTGCAGCATTTCTTAATTTGCCCACCTGCCTGTAGCTCTACTCTGATCGTCGAGGCCGATGGTACGCTAAACCTTGAGGTTACGGACCAACGCCGTGACACCGACAAGCCATCTGTTGTTCAGGCTCTTTTTACCGCCATGAGCCGGAAGGATTCCAATTTTAAGGCAGTACGGAAAAATGACACCCGAGAATTTATCATTTTGGATGTAGATCTCGAGGAAGTTTCATGGCTCACAAATTGTGAGTATGCGCATTTCTCCGAACTTAAAGCCAGGTTCCCAGCTATCCGTCTCCGGTTGACGCTTCCTTTTGATCGGTTCGCAGGCATTTTCTTTGTTCTTCAGAAGTTTCGCAAAAAGAATCCAAGAAAAAAGGTACTCCCTAAAAAGCTTTCGGTGACGTTAGAGGAATTTCTTTTGCTGGACCGGGAAACTACCGCTATCGAAGTTCGGGACGCCGTATTGCCTCCCTCTGTCAAAAAACTCAATGCGCCGGACTCCTTTATTGGAAAGTTGAAACCTTTTCAAAAAGAAGGGCTTGGATGGCTGTCCGGTCTGGAAAAGGGAGGAATCCTGGCCGATGAAATGGGCCTGGGTAAAACCGTGGTCGGGGTTGCTCATATTTTAAAACATTTTCAGAAGCACACCGCACCTGTTTTAGTTGTCTGTCCCAAGTCCGTGATCCGGGTTTGGGCTGATCATTTTAATCGTTTCGCACCAGATCTTAATGTAGTCCTCAATATCTTGGAATACCATCGCGACAAGGGACTGCATGCTAAATCAGTGCTCATAACCAATTACCACCAACTCCTCGATTCAGCCAAGGCTCAGGCGGGTAAACCTTTTGATTTAACGCCCTTTTCTGCAATTTTCATTGATGAGGCACAGGAAATTCGCAATCCCTCTGGCAAAAAGCGCAAAGTCTTTTCCCGCGACCGATCTGGACCGATTTTCATGCTCTCCGGAACACCTATTGAAAATTCAATTACCGATCTGTGGTCATTGATCGATATCATCGAGCCAGGGTTGCTAGGCCCGGTTTCCATCTTCGAGAAAGTCACTGGTGCCAAGGTTGAGAGACAAAACGAGATGCCTGACGCTGTTCGAACGTCAATCAAGAGATTGGTGGCCCCTTACATCCTTCGCCGGACTAAAGACCAAGTGAATCTGCAACTCCCGGAGCGCATCCATCATATCGAGAAATTCCGTTTTTCTGGCCCCGCAGAGGAGTCCTACCGGAAGTTGGAAAAGTCATTCCGCCGTCAAACCGCAATGCTCCTCAATGAGATGGCCGAATCCCCATTAAAATACGCCGGCAATATGAACCGGATCCGCAGGATGATAACTCAACTTAAGCAATTCTGCGCGGAACCCACTTGGATCGATTCCTCACTGCCCGAACAGTGCAACCCAAAAATCGCCAGAACAATCGATCTTCTCGAATCCGACCCTCGTCCAACTCTCATTTTTTCTATTTACAACCACCCGCTCAATCACCTCCGCAAGTTTATCCCTTCGAAATTCAAGGTGGAAGCACTATACGGGCGAACATTTGATGATAAATGCGCCGACATTGTGGAGCAGTTCCAGGAAGGGAATGGGCCTGACGTGCTCATGCTTCAACTAAAGGCCGGGGGTGTCGGGCTGACATTGACCCATGCCACTAGGGCCATTCTCTATGACCCTTGGTGGAACCCGAGTTCAGAGGATCAGGGGTTAGCACGATTGCATCGAATCGGCCAGGATAAGGAGACCTATTCTTACTCGTTCGTAATGGATGACACGATTGATAATCGAGTGCTCCAACTGCAATCCGCCAAAGAGCATTTAATTGACGCTTTCTTAAGCGATGAGGCTCTCCAAGGGGCTCTTACCAATAAATTGACTCCCGGTGATGTCTGGCTGCTTCTCGGTAATAACGAGGAATAATTACCTCGCCATATTCTCGGGATCGTGCAAACTGAAGACTGTTCTTTTCCAGAACAGCTATGAAAAAAAATAATCACTACTTATGGTAGTGATGGGCACGTAAATAAAGTTGCCCAGGTGTCCTACAGATGGGAATCAAATGATTGCCTATGCCCTCCTGCCATACGTCTTTGGTGCGGTTGCCCTCTGGGGCTTGCTTACCAACTGGCGGTAGATCACCACAAGCTA
>CAZLKP010000420.1:0-4070 GCA_964560095.1 uncultured Bacteroidia bacterium | reverse complement strand
ACCAGTGACCTTCGGGTTATGAGCCCGACGAGCTACCTACTGCTCCACTCCGCAAGGTTGGTAGCGGGGACTGGACTCGAACCAGTGACCTTCGGGTTATGAGCCCGACGAGCTACCAACTGCTCCACCCCGCAATATCAATCTGGTTTTACGCCAAATGGAAGGACGTAGTTACGGGCTTTTTGTTAATTTTACAATACTAATGGAAAAATCTGTGCAAAAACCCATCTTTCAATCTGGATTTGTCTCAATCATCGGTAAGCCCAATGCCGGAAAATCAACCCTCTTAAATCAGCTTCTGGGCCGGAAGATCAGCATCACCACCCCCAAAGCCCAAACCACTCGCCATAGGATTTTTGGCATTGACAGCACAGAGAAATACCAGATCGTTTACTCAGACACCCCGGGCCTAATCAGGCCTAAATACCGGCTGCATGAGCGGATGAACAGCTTCATCGACCAGTCGATGGAAGATGCAGATGTAGTGGTCCTTCTCATTGCCGCCGATGAATCTTTTCCCGAGGATGACATCATCCAAAAAGTGAAAGAATCACGGGTGCCGGTCATCTTGACCCTCAACAAAGCTGATATTGTCGATCAAAACACCCTCTTTTCCAGAATGGCAGCCCTCTCGGAGCAGGTATCCTTTGCCGAAGCCATCCCCATTTCTGCTCTCAAGGGTACCCAGGTAGGAAAACTCAAAGAGCTGATCCTAAAGTATTTGCCGGAAGGCCCCGCTTATTTCCCACCGGAGCAGATTTCAGACCGCCCCGAGCGCTTTTTCATCGGTGAAATCATCCGGGAAAAAATCTTCCTGCTCCTGCGTGAAGAACTCCCCTACTCCACCGAAGTCGAAATCAACGAATTCGAAGAGTTGGATCATATCACCCGGGTCTATGCCACCATTCATGTCGAACGCCTGAATCACAAAGGCATGCTGATCGGCAAACAGGGGCGAACCCTGAAAAAAATCGGTACCATGGCCCGGAAAGACATAGAAGAATTTTTACAAGATCGCGTGCATCTTGAACTCTATGCCAAAGTGTCAGACAACTGGAAAAACAGCATCTCCGCGTTGAGGGGCTTTGGTTATCAAGAGTAATTTTTCACTAGCTTGCAGATCCTTTTGCTGTGCCATTTCATTTGTCACCATGTCGAGGATAGTAGCGATTGTCGGTCGTCCAAATGTTGGGAAATCAACGCTGTTTAACCGCTTGATTGAAGAGCGGAGAGCCATTGTAGATGATATGAGCGGTGTGACCCGCGATCGAAACTACGGAGAAGTAGAATGGTGCGGAGAATTGTTTACTGTGATTGATACCGGCGGCTACGTGCCTGATTCGGAAGATGTTTTTGAAGCTGCCATTCGTGAACAGGTTCACATTGCTATGGAAGATGCCGACTTGCTGCTCTTCATGGTTGATGTCACTGCCGGTGTAACGCCCCTTGACACAGCATTCGCGAATATTGTCAGGCGAAATTCCGGCAAAGTCATGCTGGTCACCAACAAAGTAGATGATGCCAAGCATCAGGATGGCCTATTTGAATTTTACGAGTTAGGACTTGGCGAACCCCATTCCCTCTCTGCTATGAATGGGTCCGGGAGCGGAGATTTGCTCGATGAAGTCATAAAGCTTCTTCCTCAAGAAGAAGCGGTGGAAGAAAAAGAAGGCATACCCAAATACGCCATTGTCGGCCGTCCGAATGTCGGGAAATCTTCCCTCGTCAACGCCCTTGTTGGGAAAGACCTGAACGTTGTGACACCGATCGCCGGAACGACTCGCGACAGTGTTGATTTGAGATTCACTGCCTTCGAGCAGGACGTCATCCTAATCGACACCGCAGGGCTCAGAAAGCGGTCGCAGATCAGGGAGAATATCGAATTCTACTCCACCCTCCGCACGGTCAAAGCTATCGAACAGTGCAACGTTGCCATCCTGATTCTGGACGCAACCCAAGGACTGGAAAGCCAGGATATGACGATTGTCAGTCTTGTCCAAAAGCACACCAAGGGCCTGATGATCTTCGTCAACAAGTGGGACCTGATCGACAAAGAAACCAACACGGCCCGGGAATTCACCGAAAGAATCCGTGAAAAGCTGCAACCCTTTGATGATGTGCCTATCGTATTTGGTTCGGCCACAGAAAAACAGCGACTGCTCAAAGTGCTGGAAACGGCTAAAAAGGTATATGACAACCAGCAGCGAAAGGTTTCAACCAGCGAATTGAACGAGGTAATGCTAGCAGCCATTGCCCGACACCATCCGCCTGCCCATCGGGGGCGCCTCATCCGCATCAAATACGTCACGCAAATTCCTGCCAAAACGCCCACATTTCTGTTTTTCACCAACCACCCCAACCACGTACAGGAATCCTACAAACGCTACCTCGAAAATCAGCTTCGCAAGCACTTCGATTTTCGCGGTGTCTCGCTCAACCTGTTTTTCCGGAAAAAATAACTGTCAACCTGGTTTAGGATTCGACCAACAACTCCCCTCAACTTTCAACTATCCCCCTCAGCGACTCCTCGATTTTTTCGGCGATCTGATGCGCCGCCCGCAGAGCTTCATATCCTGCCTCAATTCCCACCTTGATGGGGGCATCCTCACGAATCGCAGCTGCAAATTCCTCCAGTTCCAGCTGAATGGAATTAACCGGTGGAGAGGCAGGTTGCTCAAAAACCAGGTAGCGCTTGTCTTCCCCGTTGTCGAGTGGAAAAGCCATTTGCCCTTCCGGAAGATGAGCTTTATCGCTCAGCCGAAAGACTTCAGCTTTTTTCTCCAGAAAATCAACAGCGAGGTAGGTGTTTTTCTGGAAAAAGCGAAGCCGACGCATATTTTTGACGGAAATGCGACTGGAGGTGAGGTTGGCCACGGCACCGTTTTCAAATTCCAGACGGGCATTGGCGATATCGGTCGAATCACTGATCACCCCTACCCCGCTGGCCTGCACCGTTTTGATCGGAGATTTGACGACGCTGAGCACGATGTCAAGATCGTGAATCATGAGATCAAACACGACGGAAACATCTGTTCCTCTGGGATTGTAAATGGCCAGCCGGTGACCCTCGATAAACATGGGATTTAGGTCGTGACCGGCCACAGCCAGGAAGCCGGGATTGAACCGCTCCACGTGGCCCACCTGTGCTTTGATGCGGGGTTTTGCCTGGAGCGAGCTCAGCAGTGCTTCTGCTTCTCCCAGCGTGCGCGTGAGAGGTTTTTCGATGAATATGTGCTTCCCAGCTTCAATCGCCTGGCGGGCACAATCAAAGTGTGCCATTGTGGGCGTGACAACATCCACGGCTTCTACCTCGGAAAGCAGCTCCTCGTATGAATCAAACACATGGACCCCCTCTTCTCTGAGCCAATCTCTCACCTGAGCTGCCTGGTCCCAGGCACCCACGAGCTGGAAAGACCCGCTTTCCCCAAGAAGACGGAGATGAATTTTTCCCAGGTGCCCCACACCTACAAGGCCGATCCGGATCATGGGCGTTCAGATTTTTTTCTTTTCAAACCAACAATGATTCTCTTTTCATATATCTGATCCAACACACGACTGAGGCGGAACAAGGTGGAATCAAGTTGGTCGCGGAAGCTTTTTTGGGTGAGAATTTGCCCCGCCACTGTTTGATCGGAACTCAGTGTATCCAGGAGGTTATCCACCCGATCCACCATACTATTGACCTGAGTCAGGGAAGATTCCGCTTCCCTGAGCATTTTTAGTGCAGCCTGGATATCTTCTTCTGTCAGCTCTTCTGAGAGCACAAGCACTTTGGACAGTGCAGAATCTGTGCTTACGAGAGTTCCTTCCGCTTTTTGCAGGAGTTGATCCACCCGATTGAGCCAATCGGCTGCTTCCAGATCATTCATGCCTTTTTCCAGTTGGGCGGCAATCCGTTCAAAGCGATTAGCCATAGATTGCAGCTGTGTTGTGGGCATGGCAGCGGCCATGTCATTCAACGATGCGGCAAATGTGTCCAGGCGGGCCAGCAACTGGTTGATCTGATCCTGCGGCACGCTGTGGCGGCCGGATGCCTTGCCGACCGAGGTGCGCATCACGCCCTCGGGAAT
>CAZLKP010000419.1:1424-4072 GCA_964560095.1 uncultured Bacteroidia bacterium | reverse complement strand
ATTTCTTTATTCCTGATGCGCGACGCTTCTGGATCAGACCCGCCACGAAAGTTCTGGTTGAGAAGCTCAAAACCGATCAGATTGATACCATCCTGTCCTCAGGGCCGCCACATACCGTGCACATGATTGCCCGGAATGTGCATCGAGTCACCGGCATCCCCTGGATCGCAGACTTTCGCGATCCCTGGACCAACATCGACTTTTACGATCAACTGAAGTTAAGTCAATGGGCTGATCGCAGACACCACCGCATGGAGGCATCCGTCGTGAACGAATGCACTCATCTCACCACTGTCTCCTGGACCTGGCAACGGGAATTTCAGGACATGGGCAAGCAGGAAGTGTCGGTGATCACCAATGGTTTCGATGACGAAGATTTTCCGGATTCACCACCGGAACCAGAAGAAGGATTCGTATTTAACTATATCGGTTTTCTCAACGAAGACCGTAATAACCCCACACTTTGGGAGGCCTTCGGAGAACTGGTAGAGGAAATTTCAGCGATGAAGGAAGTGCTGCGGTTTCGTTTTGTAGGAAAAGTCGACCACACCGTGTTTCGCGCTCTGGAGCGCAACGGATTGCTGGAGATGGCGGAGCATATCGACTATGTACCCCACACAGAGGCACTACAATTTCTCACCAAAGCCCGTCATCTCATTCTGCTGATCAATAATGTGCGTAATGCTATGGGCCATATTCCCGGCAAGACCTACGAATATCTGGGATCGCGGAGGCCAGTGCTCTGTATCGGGCCGGAAGACAGCGATTCGGCAAGAGTCATTCGGGAATGCGAGGCTGGAGAAGTCTGTGGGTTTGATGACAAAGAGGCCATGAAGCGCGTCATCTTTCAATGGTATCAGTGCTACAGAAAGGGAGATGCAATGACCCAAACCGGCAATATTGAGCGATTTACCAGGAGAAATGCGACAAAGCTGATGGCTCAAAAACTGGATGAAGTTGTGCGGGATTAACGGTGGAAGCTAAGAATACTTTTCTCCCCATTGCCGCTCGAGAAACTTCCGGATCTTTGCCTCAACCCCAGCTTCTTTGGGCTGGTAAAAGGCGGTGCCCCTGAGCTCGTCAGGCAAAAACTCCTGATGATTGCGCTGCCCCTGATGGTCGTGGGAGTATTTGTATCCCTTTCCGTAATCCATGTTTTTCATCATTTGGGTTGGCGCATTTCGAAGATGAAGAGGAATGGGATAGGCTGGCTGGCTTTTCACCACCTGCAGGGCTGAGTTGATGGCGACATAGGTTGCATTGCTTTTCTCAGAAGTCGCGAGGTAGGTGGTACACTGAGAAAGAATGATTCGAGCTTCAGGCATCCCGATCACGTTGATCGCCTGGAAGGCGGCACTAGCCAGGAGCAACGCATTGGGATTGGCGTTGCCGATGTCTTCAGAGGCCAGAATAATGAGCCTCCGCGCGATGAATTTGATATCCTCTCCGCCGTCGAGCATGCGGGCCAGATAGTAAACCGCCGCATTGGGATCGCCTCCCCTCACCGATTTGATGAAGGCAGAAATGAGGTCATAATGCATCTCACCATCCTTGTCATAGAGAGCCACATGTTCTTGGGCAGCGGTCATGAGTGCTTCGTCGGTCACGACGATCTGCTCATCTTCGGCGTAGGTGTTGACAAACATATCGAGGAGTGCCAGGGACTTGCGGGCGTCACCGCCCGCGAGGCGGAAAATCGCCTCGGTTTCTTCCAGCACAATGTTCTTTTCCTTGAGCAACTCATCCTGGTCCACGGCTCTTTGCAGCAGGTCGCGGGTCTGGTCCTTATCCAGGGGCTTGAGCACATAGACCTGCGACCGGGAAAGCAGGGCGGCGTTGACCTCAAAGGAGGGGTTTTCAGTGGTGGCGCCAATGAGCGTGATTCTGCCCTTTTCCACCGCACCAAGGAGCGAATCCTGCTGGGCTTTGTTGAATCGGTGAATCTCATCAATGAAGAGCACGGTGCCGGGGCGTCCTTCGGCAAATTTGAGCACTTCGCGAATGTCTTTCACGCCGGAGGAAATAGCACTGAGTTGGTGAAAGGGTCGCTCGGCTTGCCGGGCAAGGATCTGTGCCATGGTGGTTTTTCCCACGCCCGGTGGCCCCCAGAAAATCATGGAGGGAAGCCGATGGCTGGCGACAGCCCTTCTGAATGGAGAATCCGAATACAACAAATGCTCTTGCCCGATGATCTCATCGAGGGTTTGGGGTCGCATGCGTTCCGGTAATGGTGCGAACGCGCCACCGGAAGCTGGTACCTGAGAAGCCGGCGATTCGCCAAATAAATCCATGGCAGTAATTACGTGGGATCAGACCCTGAGTTAGGATCAATGAAGGGAAGAAAATTGGTTTGATTGATCAATTGGTAGGTGGCGGTGGGGTAGGTATCTATCCATGATTTTGGAGCTTTTGCTTTTTCCTTTTTGAACTTGAATTCAAATCCATTCAGTTTTCCTTCGGATTCTTCCAGGTAGTCTAGTTTGGCGTTGGTGTAGGTTCGCCAAAAATATGAATTGGCATACTTGTAGGAATACGAATTGTGTTTTTGGCGTTCCACTACGAGAAAGTTTTCCCAAAGTACTCCAGCATCATTCCTCAAATGCAGGGGATGAAAGTTTTCGATCAGGGCATTTCGGACTCCCAAATCA
>CAZLKP010000419.1:0-1414 GCA_964560095.1 uncultured Bacteroidia bacterium | reverse complement strand
CATTTTTGTCACTTCCTTGCCAAGATTCCGGCTAAACCCCTTCAACCTAAATACAACAAATGATTTTTCCAGCAAGTTGATGTATGATTCCACTGTGTCCTTACTCATCTCTAAGCGGCGCCCCAACTCGCTGGTTGAGACCTGATTGCCAATTTGATAAGCCAGCAGGACCAAAAGATCCCGAAGCTTGTCAGCCAGCTTAATCCCGGCGAGGTCAAGGATGTCTTTGTAGAGATAGGAACTGGTGAGTTTTTCGAGATAGCGTATTTTCATATCATGATTCGGGATGGAGAATAGCTCTGGATACATCCCAAACCTTAAATACTCTTCGAGCCGATCTGTCAAGTCAAAGTCATTGAGATTGTTCCTCAGCTCTCCGATGGAAATTGGATATAACCAATACGTCCATGTGCGACCCGTGAGTGGTTCCCTTGTTTTATCTGTAAGTTCAAGGGCCGATGAGCCGGTTACAATGATTCTCAGATCCGGCATGCCATCATGCAATATTTTGAGGTTTAATCCGATTTCCGGAATCCGTTGGGCTTCGTCCAGAAGTAAGGTGTCGTACCCAGCCACCAGACTTCTGAACGTATCAAGATTCTGGCTGGACAAGACCTCTCTGTAGCGGCGCTCATCGGCACTGATCCGGATGGTTTTTCCTCCGATTGTATCCAGAAGTTGATGGGCCAGGGTCGTCTTTCCGACCTGCCTGGGACCAAGAATCAGCAAGATCTTGGTGGTTGCTTGCATTTGCTCTCTGAGATCGGGGAAAATAGCTCGCGAAATCATATTAGCCAAATTAGCATGAATTTCGCTAGCACCCTAGCTGAATTTTTACCAATTTAGTGATTGGCTCTCTAAACGGTAATTTCCTTCACTCAGAAATATTTGAAATCACCAAAAATAACATTGATCATTACCGTGAGTTACTACAAGTGTAAATCGTCAACTGTATTTTTATGAAAAAATTTCTCAAAGCTTTGGGGCCAGTGGGTATCATCGGGCTCACAACCACCCTTGCTATCATCATCGTCGCTGAGGTACTGTTTTTCGCAGGCAATGAAATCAAGGCCATCTTCGTCGGGCTCTGGGCACCGACCTTTCTCGGAGTTCTGAACTACATTAAATTATCCAAGTAATGAATCTCAACTTATTCATCTTCGGATTCTCGATGATTATCTTCGTCCTCGGTGGTGTAATGGTGTATTTGACTTCGAAAGAATTTCAAAAAATGTCAGATCAGGAAGAGCCGCAGAAATCAGAATTTTCCGGCCGGGCGGCCATTGCAGACCGCTTTATCCAATTATTTTCCGTCCCTGAAGACGAAGATATCCAGCGCAAGAAAGAAGAAATCAAACGAATCTTGGATGATTGATTATTCCCAGTAGGTTGAATACTTCTTCCAGCCCCGCCT
>CAZLKP010000418.1:0-4117 GCA_964560095.1 uncultured Bacteroidia bacterium | reverse complement strand
AAGAAAACAGACCTGACAGTCGTAATTTTCGTCTGAATGGGGGGAAACGGTCAGGCCGCCGCCTGGCTCACCTCTTCGGACGAGGCGGTCTTGGCTGCGGCAGGGCGATACATGATGGCAAAGATAATTTCCACAAAGCCCCCTACCACGATCACCGGAGCAATATGCAGGGCAACCGAAAACTGGGTGGCATCCACGAAATCACCGATAGACATCAGAATAAATCCCAGCAGAATGATGGCGATTCCGGCGACGAGCAGTACATAATTGGTCCGTGTGAACGGAAGCTCTTCCTTCCTGACCGGTTTTTCGGTCGAAGGCATCGGGCGCTTTTTCTGAGCTTTGGCTGTATTCGTCGCCTGCTTTGGCTTCGCCGAAGTGGTTTTGATTACTTTTTTAGGTGCCTTGGATGATTTTGCCATGATATCAGATCAGTTCGGGCAGGGTCATGCCTGCATCAATTCATCAAGATTTTTGTGAAGATAACGGTTTACCGCAAGATGGCTTCCTGCCCAGCCCAGCATTGTACCAAGTAAAAGAATTCCACCAAGTAATCCAATAAAGCTGAAGCTGGCGAGATGCCACAACGGAAGCGGCTCCGGAAACAACAACGATAGGAACCACCAGGCTACGACGACCAAGAAACAGGCCAAAAAACCAGCTACAGCCCCTTGTACCAGGCCATTAATCACAAAAGGACGACGAATGAATGAATCGGTCGCTCCAATGAGCTGCATAGTCCGAATGGCCATACGACGGGCATAAATGCCCAATCGTATCGTCCCAAAGATCAGGTAGAAGGCGATGGCCAGCAAAACAACGCCCATCGCTAGTGTCAGCCAAGCAACAACGCGGAGATTGGCCTGAAGACTCAGGATTTCTTCCAGGGGGTATTCCACCGACGACACCACCAACTCTTCCATCAGGCTGTCCCGGATCATGTGAAGACTATCCTTTTGAATATAGGACGACCAAAGCATGACCCGGAACGAAGCCATCAGGGGGTTGAACCCATCGAGGGGAGCCGTGACATCTTCGTTGAAGCGCTGTTTGTATTCCTCCAGGGCTTCTTCTTTGGAGATATACTCCACGCGCTGCACAAATGGCGCCTTGCTGATTTCACGGGCAAAGCGGTCTACTTCCTGATTGGGCACGCCATCTTTGATTTGCACTTCCAGATTAACAGCTTCCTTTACATTTCGGGCGAATTCATTCCCCAAAATGACGTAGGAAGCAAACAAACCCAGAAAAAACAACATCAAGGCCATACTCAACAGGGTGATGAGATAGGCGCCCTTCGATCTTCGTTGGAGGTAGCGCTGAGCCGATCCTGAAAAAATGGTTCCCACAAGCGCTAAATTAGCGCTCAATCAGGAAAAGAACGAGCAATGAAAGAATTTTCCTTGCTTCGACTCTTTCATACCCCTTACCCGGTCATTGGTTCATTTCCTACCGGATCTACCTGCACCATCAATTACAATGCCGCCACCGAGCCCCGATTCACAAACCCGCGCAGTTCTCCCGACTCCGGATCCTGGATAATGACCTCTTGCCAACCCGATACCTGATCTCCCAGATATACCTTCACTCCGGGTGCCAGAGAAATCAACTCCTGCCGACCTTCCGGGGCTTCTCGAAGAATGGTTCGATGAATCACGATCCCTTCGCCATTGGGCTGTGCCGGATCAGATGCCGCCCTTAGCCCCAGCGAGAAGCTCAGTAAAATCGTCCCCCACAACACCACAGGACCACGAAGTCTCCGGAACCCTGCCCGCCACCAACCCAGAGCAATAAATCCAGCCAAAACCAGGCTTAGTCCCAGGGCCAACCAGCTCCAGCCGATGTTTCCCACCCCGGCAACCAGCATCCGCCATTGCTTGTCAAAGGGAAGGTCCGGGCGTGGCAGAATATCGGAACGCACCTGTCGGCGCAGAAAGGTGAGGTTGTTTAGCAGATGGTCATGGCCCGGTGAATAGCGAAGCCCTTTCTCGCAGGCCCACACGGCCCTACCGGCATTCCCTCCCTCCCAGGCTGCCACAGACCAGTTATGAAACATGACCTCTGAAGCCACTCCGGACGCATACAGCCGACCGTAAAGCGAATCGGCCATGGCGTACTCCCGCTGGATGACGGCCTTATCGGCCTGCTCCCATAATGACTGCGCTGAAACTGCCGTCCACCCTAGCATCAGCAGCAGGGTGGTATTCAACGCATAGCGAACCGGTAACCTGGTAGCATCGCGCTGATTTTCTGTGGCTGGCAGGGTGTGCAGCCATTTCCTGATGGATTCAACCTGCTTGTCTGCATCCTCCGAGTACCCTTCAAAGGCTCCTGCCCGCACCAGGTCCAGCCTCTCCCACACCTCCTTCTGTAAGCGCTCCGACCATCCACTATCACCCAGAGCGGACCTGAGACAGGCATCTGTCTGCGCTTCCCTTTGCAGGGAAAATCTGTCGGCCAGCACGAGCCAGATGGCCTCGTGCAAGGCCGAGTTGACGCTACTGCGATCACCTTTTTTGAGATGGCTTTGTGCCTCAGAGAAGGCCGCAATCAGTGCTTTTTCCAGGCGTTGCCGGCGCAGAAAATCGGGATCCTGGTATCTGATTCTGTTTATCCTCACAAACACATATACCAGCCCCAACAACAGCCAGGGAGCCAGCAGTAGCATCCAGAAAGCATGACTGATCTCAGCCACCAGTGGGGAAGCTTCAGGCCGGGGCAAGAGGGTTGCATCAAACCTGAGTTGACCGGTAGTAGTCAGGCTGTCGTGTTCGGGCAGAGTGGCCAGAGACTCCCCCGTTACTACCATGGTCCATTCCCGGTTCCCGATGGCTTCATACCTTCTCCGCGTTGGATTGAAAATCTGGATTTCCGGTAACTGAAGCTCAAAGGTCCCTGGTTCACGCGGCACCAGGGAGTAGTCCACCCGAAGTTGATTCCCATTGGCCGATGGCGTCACCATCGGAGGGTAGCCTTCAATGCCGGGAGGAAGTTCCAGCCGGGGTGGAGAAAACAGACTCATATCCATATCTCCGCGGATGGTCAGGATCACATGTACCTCCTCGCCGGTTGAATAAGTGGATTCCGGCAATTGGATCTCCAGGTCCGGGTCTCCAACCAGACCACTGAAATCAATGGGCCGCCCCTGTGAAGGTAGAGAAAGCACCCGAAGTGTGGGCGTTTGAGAAAGCAACCTGTAGCGATATTCCCGAAAATTGGGCTGAAACTGCCGCTGGAATACTTCCAGATCATTCTGTGGTCGCCGGTTGGCTCGTGGGATGGCTACTGTCATGCCTACTATCAGGGTATCCAATTGATAGGTTCCGGGGGTTTGTGGAATAAGCCGGTACTGGCTGATTTTGGTCCGAAGAAACCGAATTCCACGCCGCACTTGTAGCGAGCGCTCGCTCCGGGTCGGCACAGATACAGCTGAGAATCCCGGAAACTGCGGGGTATTCTCCCGACTGATGCTCCCCACCTGTGAAGACATTTGGGCATCAATCCACAAATCGTAGCTTACCGTGATAGGCTGCCCCACATACACTTCTCTCGCATCGGTGGTCGCCTCAAAAAACATATTCCTACCCAGCGACCGCTCCAGTGCCTTCCGCATTCGAATATCTTCCTTTGTCAGTTCCTCCTGCTGTCGGATGATGGACAATTCTACAGGCGAAGTGGCCAGCACCCGCTGACCAACGGTCGCCGTTGCAGCTTTGATCAACACTTTGCCCGGTCGGGTACCGACCACATCCATTTTATAGACGGTCCGGGTCTGAAGTTGCCCGTTCACATTCACCAGCTCAGCCTCTGTGACTGGCCCACGCAGAACTTCCAGTCCAAAAAAGTCGGGAAAGCTGGTCTGATCTGCTTCTCCACCGGTGAGGACGAAGGAAATTTCGAACGGCTCTCCAACCGGTATTTCAGCAGCGGAGGCACGCACTTCAAACGACTGCCCAAAAAGCAGAGAGCTGAACAGGACCAAACATCCGGTGAGAGTGATTCGCATCATTTAAGAAAGGATCTGTCTGAATACATCGGAGAGATTCTCTGCGGCTTTCATGAGTTGGTCGCGGCGGGCATTGATCTGCGGTTGCCCCTGGCTGTCCACCAGGCCCAG
>CAZLKP010000417.1:0-4121 GCA_964560095.1 uncultured Bacteroidia bacterium | reverse complement strand
GAATGGTGTTGGCGATAGTCCCTGAACTGGCAAAATGGTGCATATCATTCGCCAGATCTGCAGCCTTTTTCCGGTCGCGGCTCCCGATCATGACCTGTATGCCTTTGTGAGTCAACGCGGTTGCCAGTGCTCTGCCAATGGTACCCGTACCGAGAATTCCTACTTTCATAATATGCGAATATGGGGAAATGATCGAAACCAGAGATATTGGTTAATCATCCAAATTAATCGGATGTGCAATGCCTACCCTGGTATGGATATACTCGTTGTTACTCATTTCATAGACCATAAATTCGGCCACATCTTCAACAGAAACTTCATTTCTGGCCTTGGGGGGATAGGCATTGCGGACAACCACATATTTACCTGTTGGGTTCTGCATATGCATGAAGGCCGGACAAACGATCGTCCAATCCAGGTTCGAAGCTTTGAGAAGCTTCCAGACGCGCTTGTGGTCCTGAGACAGGTTCAGCAAATTGGGCGGGAAGCTTAGACTGTCCATCAGTAACAGATGCTCATTTTCCTGCAAAATGCCTGCTCCTGTAATGGTAAGCAAGCGCTTGACCCCATGCTCTTCCATGCTCCGGATGATATTTTTCATCCCCTTAGACATCAGCGTAATCGGTCCTTTAACCTGTCGGATCCCGATCACACTCAGCACAATATCCTGGCCTTTCATAGCTGAATCAATCAGGCCTTTATACAAGACATCCCCGTGTACACAGGTTAGATTTGGATGGTCGATGGGCATTTTTTCCACATGGCGGGAGAAGGCGGTAACGTTGTGCCCCTGTTCCAGAGCATATTCCACCAACTTAATTCCCGCCCTACCAGTGGCGCCAATGACAAGGATGTTCTTTGCTGTTCCAGATGATTCCGGGGAACTCATGCAGAATAGTGTTTGAAGTGAGTAGTCACAGCTGGTGGATGGTCGATAGAACGAAAGGCCAGTGCCCACCCATGGCCGCGCAAATATACATGTTCGTTGCGACAATAATCAACGCCCCAGGAAGTCCAGGACCGGTTGTAAGTCAACGTGGTCGTCAAACAGCTCAATCGCTTTTTTGACTTTCCAGGGCGTTCTGATGTTGATCTTAACTTCGATCCTGCTTATTTTGATGACGACTTCATAGGTATCCATAGCGGCGCGCACGACAGGCACCTTGTGGGAGTCAAATAACTCGACATGATGAGGGGAAAATTCTCCTTCACCCGTCACAATGATGCCTGACAACGGGAAGCCATCCTGATCGACCATACGTGAAACTACATCCAGCTTTTTGAGGGCTTCGTCGATGCGACTAATCGAGACCACCAACAGCTGATTGGAAAAATCGGTCACTTCATTCAGGTCAATCAGTGATCCAGCGATGATATCTGTGACTTTGTTGTCGAGCATATCCTCGTTGAAATCCACTTTCCCATTGATGGCTTTGACAATGGTATGCATCACTGGAAGCCCTAGTTCCTGCTCGTAGGGCATCACGCCCAACAGGTTGATTCCCCTGTCTGCTAGCACATTGCCCACATAATGCCTGACCTTTTCGATTTTGGAAGGGATGGCCTTGTTGATAATAACTCCCAGAATGGGAATATTTTTCTGCTCAAACACGGATAAATTCAGATCCAGCAAATCTATGGTGTTTCCGATGCCGGCCTCCACAACCATGATCAACCCTGCATCCAGCATCTCCGCAACCCGGGCATTGGAGAGGCCCACGACAGACCCGACGCCAGGATGGCCAGTGCCTTCATACACGACTGCATCAAACTGAGATTGCAGAATTTTGGATGCCTTCAGAATTTTGATGCCAAAATTGAATTGATCCGGATTATCCAGAAAGGCGGTCGTCGCTCCAGGTCCCAGAATGACAGGGCTATGAAGCTCAGGAACCAGCTCAAATCCAGAGGTAGAAGCAAATAGAAGGGCATCTTTATCCACCCGCTGGTTTTTGACATCGATAAATTGCTGCCCGACAGGTTTACAATACCCGATATTTAATCCCGCCGACTTCAGGCAGGCGAGCAACCCAAGTGTGGATGTGGTCTTTCCTACATGCTGGCTTGTTGCCGCAACGAAAATTTTTTTGCTGTTCATGCAACGAAGAGTTCAAAGATACTGCGGATGCTGCTATTATGGAGTTCCAGATGAATCTGGCTCCAGCCAGCTTTGAAAGTAGGTGCCATCATCGATCTTCATCGCTGCTTCTGTGAGCATCAGTGGGCGGAAGGTATCGATCATTACAGCAAGTTCGGCCGTTTCCTTCTGACCAATACTCCGTTCATACGCTCCGGGATGCGGGCCATGTGGAATCCCACCAGGATGCAGACTGATGTACCCTTTCTCCACGTGATTTCGGCTCATAAAATCGCCATCCACGTAATACAGCATTTCATCCGAGTCGATGTTGGAGTGATTGTAAGGCGATGGAATAGCCTTAGGATGGTAGTCATACAACCTCGGACAGAAAGAACACACCACAAATGCAGACGTTTCAAAGGTCTGATGCACAGGAGGTGGCTGATGAACACGACCCGTGATGGGTTCAAAATTATGGATGGAAAATCCGTAGGGGAAATTATACCCATCCCAGCCCACGACATCAAAGGGATGAGCGGCATAGATGAGCGTGTGCAAATGGCCCTGCTTTTTGATTTTTATGGGGAATTCCCCCGTTTCATCATGGGTCTGGAGATTCCTGGGGAGAATGTAGTCCCGTTCACAAAAGGGAGAATGCTCCAACAGTTGCCCAAACCAGTTGCGATAGCGCTTGGGGGTATAAATCGGATGAAATGACTCTGACCAAAGGATACGGTTCTCTGCCGTATCAAACTCCACCTGGTAAATCGTGCCTCGTGGAATAAGCAGATAGTCCCCATACTCGAAGGGGATTTGCCCAAACATAGTCTTCAGGATTCCACTGCCCTCATGGATGAACAACAGTTCATCGGCATCGGCATTTTTATAGAAATAATCTCTCACAGACTTTCTGGGGGCCGCCACTCCAATGTGAATGTCATGATTGACAAGGAGAGGCATCCGGCTTTCAAGAAAATCATCTGTCGGAGGCACTTCCAGTCCTTTCATCATCCTGGAAGTCAGGTTCTTCTCAACCGCAATGGGAGGGTTTACGTCAACCGCACCAACAATTTCGCGAACCATCGTTGGCCGGTGCACATGGTACAGAAGGGAAGACATCCCGTCAAAACCGATGGTACCGAAAAGCTGTTCATTATACAGGCTCCCGTCAGGTTTGCGGAAAATCGTGTGCCTTTTTGGGGGGATATCACCGAGGGAATGGTAGATTGGCATAAATGGGTCTCGTTAATAGCATCGCTAACCTGAAAGTTAGCACCTCAAATCATAGAAACCCAAGCGAAAGAGAAAAAGACTGCAAACCAATCCTGATGCCCCCGAATCTGATAGATTCAGATCATCAAGTCGCCAGTATGGTGGAACCGAAACCGATGAATAATCAGGCCGCTGTCCGCTTCTGGCGTCTCAAGTCTTTACTGAGGGAGGTGAGCAGCTCGAAAAGCTTTTCGGCTGTTGTAGTTTCCAGCAAGGCTTCTTGATAGGCCTCTATGGTCTGCTGAGTATGCCCTTTTCGGCGGAGAGCGATGCCAATCATCCCGTTGAGCTTGTGCAGAAGATTCCCCAGGATTTCTGCACGCCTGATCACTTTTTCCCAATCTGAAAGATGGCTCTCTGTCTGTGCGGCAAACAGGGAGTTGAACAAAAAGAGCAATTCTTTGCTCATGGTTTGTCTCCTCTGGGCACATAACTCTGCTTCATGAATTAGTAGAATAAGCGGACGCATGGTATGAAGGGGAAAAGCTCTCATTTTGTGGAAAAATTTCACTGGTTGTTCAGTAATCTTACATGAGTTTGTGAAAGATTAGAAACGCTTATGCGCCAACAGTCAAAACAATTACACGAACGGAATTATTTTTCTAGAACAACTATTTTTTAGCGGGGATTACACAAAGAGATAAAATGCCTACCGATCCATACATGATAGATTTTGTATGTATATTTGCATAAAAAAATAAAGTCCAGAGAAAACTCCGGACTTTATTTGGTAGCGGGGACTGGACTCGAACCAGTGACCTTCGGGTTA
>CAZLKP010000416.1:0-4123 GCA_964560095.1 uncultured Bacteroidia bacterium | reverse complement strand
CAAGCTCCTCGCCAACCATTTTTTTCATCATCGCGAACACTTGCTCCTTGCTGGCAGAGCCATTCCCTGTGACCGCCATTTTGATTTTTCTGGGAGCATATTCGTAGATCTGCAAGTCATGAATCAACCCAGCAGCCATGGCCACGCCCTGGGCCCGCCCCAGCTTGAGCATGGATTGGACATTTTTACCATAAAAAGGGGATTCAATGGCCATTTCCGTTGGATGAAATTCTTTAATGAGGCTCCTGATTCGGGTGAATATCTTTTTGAGCCGGGTGGGGTGATCCGGATATTTCCCCAGCCGGATGATGCCTGAGGTAATCAATTCTAGTTGCTTGCCCTTCAATGCCACGATCCCGTAGCCGGTGAGGTTGGTGCCTGGATCTATCCCCAAAATGATTCGCTTTCCCACGGCAATCTGTCCTTAAATTGACCTGTATGCTGAACCAAGGTACGCAGCTGTTGGGAAAATCCCGGCAGCGAAACATGTAGGAGAAGTGGGTAGTTTGTACTTTCCTTCTCGTTTATCGGGCATAAGTTCGCAGAAGATCAATCCCTATGCGTCAAATCGCTCTGAAATTATTCGGGAATCCTTTCTCTTCCGGGAAGGAATCGCAGCGCCAGTATCGGTGGTTGCCCTGGGGGATCTCTGCACTCGCCATTGGCTATGTGATTTACAGAATTGCTGGCGAAGAATCCGCCGTCTGGACCTCAATATGGCCACCATCTCCCGGTATGCTGGGTGCAATCGCCCTGGCCCTGGTCCTGATGCCACTCAACTGGCTGCTGGAAAGTGAAAAGTGGCGGTTAATGATTCGCAGCTGGTATCCAGATGTTGGGCTCAGACAGGCTTTTCAGGCCGTGCTGGTCGGACTCTCAACAGGGATTTTTACGCCCAACAGACTTGGAGAATATCCCGGCCGGATCATGACCCTATCTCCGGGCAGCCGCTGGGAAGCGGCGGCAGCGATGTTGCTCGACCGGATTCTACAAATGGTGGTTACCTGCTGGCTCGGGGTCTTGTCCTTGTGGTTGATTGCTTCGATCGTCCCTGATACATGGGTAGGAATTCTGAACGGCAGCCTGCCGTTGGTATCAGTTGCTGCCCTCGCCCTGCCGTTTTTGGTTGTCCTGGGATTGAAAATTCTGGCATCTGCCGGAGATAAAAAGCCTGTATTGAAACGGATAGGTCAGGCTGCAGATTCGATCCCCGTCCATCAGTTGGTCGCGGTCTTCGTGTTGTCATTGATTCGAAACCTTGTTTTTACCGCCCAGTATTGTATCCTGCTGTATGCCTGCGGATTAGAGGCGAATTTATCTCTGTTACTGCCCCTCATTTGGGCCATCTTCCTGCTGAAATCGCTGGCCCCGGCCTGGACCATCACAGAGCTTGGCATTCGCGAAACCCTGGCAATCACCATTCTTGGGTTTATTGGTGCTGATCCGGCTGTCGCTTTCTCCGCGACCTTTTTACTGTACCTCATGAACCTCATCTTACCAGCCTTGATCGGATTGCGCTGGGTTCATCGAATTTCCTGGTCATGATCCCTGTCATTGCCCTGGTGTGCAGTCTCTGCCTGGCCGGATACCTCATCTTAGTTCTCGTTGCCACCCGGTCCTTCCTGTGCATTCCCAGTGATTTGGCTCCGGATCCCAACCGGCTGCCTACCATTACGGTTCTGATCCCTGCCAGGAACGAAGCTTCCCGGATTCGAAGCTGCCTGGATGCATTGATCAGGCAGGACTATCCTCCAGGCCATTGGGACTTGCTTGTGATTAATGATCACAGCACAGATGCCACCGCTGAGGTGGTTCAGGATTGGATCAGCAAGCATCTGGCAGGACAGGGGAAGGTTCTGTTGTCTAGTGGACGCGGGAAAAAAGAAGCAATCGAAACCGGGGTTCGGGCGGCCAGTGGAGAATGGATTTTGCAGACAGACGCTGATTGTGTCCCGGGTCCGGGCTGGATCCGATCCATGGCGGGGTATATGAAACCGAAGGCTCGGCTCGTTTCCGGTCCGATACGCTTGCTGCCTGGATCATCATGGCTTGAGCGTCTTCAGGCACTTGAAATGGCGGGGCTGGTCACCCTGGGAGCCGGGTCGCTCCATGCCGGGTTTCCCAACATGGCCAATGGGGCCAACATCGCCTACCGAACATCGACCTTTCTGCGTCTGGGCGGATTTGAATCCTCCCGCCATATCGCCTCCGGCGATGATGAGTTTTTGGTGCAGGCCATCCATCAGGCGTTTCCAGGGAGCCTTGCTTTTGCCAAATCCACGGGTGCCGTGGTGGATACACAGCCTCAGCCAGATTGGCAGGGCTTTGTGCGGCAGCGAACCCGATGGGTGTCGAAGGCCAAAGGGTATATCCAGCGGTCAACCAATGTGATTCAGCTCATCTCTTATCTGGGCTTTTGGTCTTTTCCCATCTGGAGCATCGCAGGGATCAGCGACCCGGCCTGGCTATGGGCCGTGCCGGCTTTGTTTCTTTTCAAGACCCTGATCGATTACAGGCTCATGAGCGCAGGTACCTCGTTTTTGCAAAAGCCAGAGTGGCTACGATGGCTTTTGCTACTTGAGGTCGCCTATATCCCCTATGTCATTTGGATTGGAATCAAAGGGAATCTTTCCCGATCCTACCTGTGGAAAGACCGTGAGGTAACATGAAGGAAAAAACGGGATGGCCTATCCCATTCTTCGTTCAAAATCTTTCATAAAATCGACCAGGGCCTGCACGCCTTCCATGGGCATGGCATTGTAGACACTTGCTCGCATCCCTCCGACGCTGCGGTGGCCCTTGAGCGTTTTGAGACTGGCCGCATCGGCCTCTTCTAGAAATTGCTTGTCCAGTTCTGCAGTAGGCAGACGGAAAGGCACATTCATGAGGGAGCGGAATGGTGGGCTTATGGTCGCCTCGAAGAAATCGGATTGATCCAGATAGGTGTACAGGATTTTGGCTTTCTCCTGATTCCGCTTTTCAAAATATGAAACGCCTCCCTGGTCCAGCATCCAGTCAAACACCAGCCCGGCCATGTAGATGGCAAAGGTAGGAGGAGTATTGAACAGGGACCCTTTGTCAGCATAGGTCTTGTAATTGAACATTTTTGGGGTAATCCCCTGGGCGTTCCCCACGAGATCTTCCCGCACGATGATGATCGTGACCCCTGCAGGACCGATGTTCTTCTGGGCTCCGGCGTAAATCAATCCAAAATCCTCTACCCGATATTCCTGGGACAGAATGTGGGAAGACATGTCGTTTACCAGCGGGACGTCCCCAGTATCTGGTAGCCTGGGAAACAGCGTTCCGTAAATGGTATTGTTGGAGGTAATGTGGACATAGTCTGCCTTAGGATCGAACATATCAGGGCGCAAGGCCGGAATGTGATCAAAATTGTCATCCTCGGAAGATGCCACCACATTCACATGACCGTAGCGCTTCCCTTCTGCGATGGCTTTCTGCGACCAGTTACCGGTATTGACATAATCCGCCTTTTTGTTCCGGTTCATGAGATTGAGCGGGACCATGGCAAACTGGCCGGAGGCGCCACCCTGGACAAATAAAACATGGTAATTGTCTGGAATGTGCATGAGCTTACGAAGGTTGGCTTCAGCGCCTTGAATGATATCTTCGAATACGGCCGATCGGTGGCTCATTTCCATGATCGACATCCCCTGGCCGTGATAGTCGTATAGTTCTGCCTGGGCTTTCTTCAATACCGGCTCTGGTAATACTCCCGGACCGGCGGAAAAATTATAGGTAGTTCGCATGCTCACAAGTGTGGTTTGGATGGTGATTGATACGCTGGGATTTTTACTCATCAAGTTTGAAAACTACAGCTTCCCTTTCAGAAAAAAAATTCCCCCACAACGTTTTTAATTCCCTCAAATAGCCATACTTTTCCCAATAAAAAACAATCCCAAATCGCTTCTCAGTTAGGGATTTTCTTTCTTTTTCCTGCCCTCAAGACTCCCATATATGAACGTTTTAATCGCTGACAAACTATCCGAAACAGCCATCCTGGCTCTCGAAGGACTGGGTGTCCATGTCAATAACCAACCACAACTCCCCGCTGATGAATTATCCGACCATCTGGCTGGCGTTGAGGTACTGATCGTGCGTT
>CAZLKP010000415.1:0-4131 GCA_964560095.1 uncultured Bacteroidia bacterium | reverse complement strand
GCCTCACTGCCCCGGGCATTTGGCGTCATGGCCCTGTCTCTGCTTAAACTTAAAGGATCTAACAAAACGTTTATTCACACGCCGCACAGCACCACGGATGCCACTGAAATTCAGCCCAAATCAGAACAAGTAAAGCCCTGATTACCCATTTGATATCTCCCGCAAATGAAAGATCTCATTCTCAAGGAAATTGACAAGCTCAAGGAGCAATATTCCATCACGAACAATGGACCTGCTCTTTATGTGCGCCTGGTTCTGCGTTTGTCTTCTCTTGGATTCAACTGGCTCATCAGCCGCTGGTATCTGAGAAAGGCCAGCTCGCTGGGGAAAATCGTCTTTACCCAGGGAAAACCCAAAGTCGTCAACAAAGGGGGGACACTCACCATCGGTCATGTGACTCGCATCTGGTCCTCAGTTAATCAGGCACGCCTGTCTGTGGGGCGGGGAGCCATTTTGTCCATCGGCGATCATTGCCGGATCAATGGCCCCACCATTTCCGCCAACAATCGGGTGATTATTGGCAACCATTGCCGGATTGCCCCGCAGGTGATCATCATGGATGACGATTTTCATGATGTGAGTAATCGCCTGGCCGATGGAAAAGGCGGACAGATCATCATCAAAGACCACGCCTGGCTAGCCACCAGGGCTATGGTGCTCAAGGGAGTAACCATCGGGGAGGGAGCGGTGGTTGCCGCAGGCTCTGTCGTGACCAAAGATGTTCCCGATTACACGGTCGTGGGAGGAGTTCCTGCGAAGATCATCAAACAAGTCCCCCGACCGAAGGAAGAAATCAATGGGTCCACGGTCGGCCATGAGCCTGTTTCCGCCTAATTTCGACACAGTTATAAACAACCTGGAATCCTATGTTCGGAGAAGGATTTCCATTCGATTTGGTCCTGATTGCGCTGACCGCAGGCATACTCTATGGGGTGAATAAAGCCAAACTGGAGCGTGCAAAAATGGCCGAAGATGAATGGCTGCAGAGAAGAAAGCATGAACGTCTTAATGATCATCAAAACCCTTGACCTGTCTGCATATGGAGGGATTCAATCTCATGTGTGGGAACTTAGTCAGGCTCTGATTGAGCAGGGGCATTGTGTCTCTATTCTCACCTCCCGATCCTTGGGGGGAGGCGTTCGTACTCGTGAATCAGCAGGTCGCATCATCATTGAGCTTCCTAAAGCTCCCCTGTACAAGCTTCCGTTCTGCGGAGATCTTCTGGATGAAAGTCGTTTTAATCAGCAAGCCTATGCCTGGGTAACCGCCCATGCGCTGGATTTTGATGTCATTCACCTTCATGGGAGAAGTGGTTTGCGGATTCCCTGGAAGAATCCGGAGCTGGCCGGGCGCTGTGTCTGGACAGTCCATGGGCTTACGTTGCAGGAGTGGTCACATAACGGGGGTAGATTGGGAACCTATGCTCATTCCAGAATGGCGCACTGGTTGGAAAACATCGCCGCCAACCGTGTCAACCATGTCATTGCTGTGAGCGAAGACCTTCGCCGTCAGATTATGGTGAATTTCGGGACTGATGCCTCGCGCATCTCCGTGATCCCTAACGGGATCGTCTCCCGGCCATCGGCCACAGTCCGCTCTGACGACCTAATCGGGTTTGCGGGCAGATTGGTACCGCTCAAAGGGGTGATGTTGCTTCCGGATTTGATCCAGCAGCTGGGACCCAACATCAGGTTGGTAATCATGGGCAAAGGACCTGCGCAGGATATGCTCAGGAGAGCCTTTCGGAGACGGGAATTGAGTGATCGCGTTGTCTGGACCGGGCAGCTTCCGCAGCCGGGAGTTCTGGAGTGGCTGACCAAAATCAGGCTGTTGGTTGCCCCTTCCTATTACGAGCCTCAGGGACGGGTGGTACTCGAAGCGATGAGTGTTGCCTGTCCGGTAGTTGCCGGAAACACAGGAGGTCTGGCCGAAATGATTCACCATGGTGAAAACGGTCTCCTGTTTGAGCCGGGAAACGAATATGATTTATTCCGAAACGTACAGCAGTTGATTGACGACCCGGTAGCTGCCCGCAGCATTGGGCTCAATGGCTGGGAAACCAGTCGAGATACGTATGGCTGGCCGAGGTTGGTCAGCCAGACCGTTGCCACCTATCGGTCTGTGAGAGAAGGCACTGCTTTCCGGCACATATCAGGGATAAAGGTATGAGTAAGGATAGAAAACATCATTTTTTGGCCATTCTGGGGCAGGGTACCACGCAGGGCTTCGCCCTGCTGTCTCTCCTGATTCTTCTCAGGCTGATCAGCGTGGAAGCCTATGGTATCTGGGCCATGTATCTGGCGATCCTTTCGGTGGCAGAAATGGCACGTGCAGGGTTTGTTCAGAATGGAATGGTTAGTTTCATGCAGGCAGAGCCAGATCAAGACAAGCGAATCATCGGCTCGGCGTACCTCTTGAATATTGGCCTCGGAATTCTCTTATGGGGCGTTGTCGCATTGATCTGTATGCCGCTGAGTGTGTGGTGGTCTGCCCCTCAGCTCACTGAGCTGGGGTTGTGGTATGGGCTGTTTATGGTTTGTCTGGGCGGACTCCGATTTCTGGAATACGTCCAAATTGCGAGGCGGGAATTTGGAGGGGTAGTGATCGGAAATGTGGTGTATGGGGGCGGCCAGACCGCGGTGCTGCTGGGCATGATTCTCACAGGCTATAAGCCCATGCTGGTCCAGCTTCTCTGGCTACAGGCGCTGATGGCTGCTTTGGGAGCAGCTACCGTCTGGGTTCTGAAGCGGAAGCTCTTCACCTTTGGGAAACCCTCGCTTGATTGGATCAAACAGCTGGCTGACTACGGCCGTTTTGTCTTGGGGACAAATGTGGGGTCCATGTTATTGCAGCGGGTGGATACCTTTATGATAGGGTTTTTTCTGGGGCCGGTTGCCCTGGCTCCTTACAACGTCGCCATGCGGCTAACCAATTATCTCGAGGTGCCGCTTCGAGGGTTGTCCACATCCACCTTCCCCAAGGTGGGGCGAGTTTGGAAGAAGGAAGGAAAAAACGCCTCTGCCAGATTGCACGATTGGACCATTGCCCAGATGCTGGCACTCACCATTCCGGTGTGTGTCGTGATGGCTGCTGGTGCAGAATGGCTCGTATGGCTGATGGCGGGTGATGGCTACGAAGAGTCCGTGATGTTGCTGCGGGTCCTCTTGCTGTTTGCACTTATCAAGCCCTGGGGGCGGATGTTTGGTACCACGCTCGATGCCATCGGCTATCCAAGGTTGAACTTTCGGCTCGTATGGCTCGGTTTGGCGGTGAATGTCCTGTGTAATCTCCTCCTGATTCCGCTCATGGGGGCTGGGGGAGCTGCCTGGGCGACCGTCGGAGCCATGTTCCTCATGGCCATTGTGAATCAGTACAAAATCCAGCCATTCATGCCAGCCCAGTCGATGCGGGTGGTCAAAAATATTGGGAAGGTATATCGGCGTGGATGGGATTGGCTGCTGGCCAAAGCCTTGTCTGCCAGAAGTTCTTCTGCGTTGTGATCCGGTTGAATTCAGAGTTATGAAAGAAATATTGATCGTTCTCAGTTGTATTTCCTTGTTTCTGTTGTTTTACAGCTATCTGGGCTATGGCATGCTGTTGTATGGGCTCGTCCGGATCAAGCGCATGATCAAAGGGAAGCAGCAGGTAGCTGATCCGAAGGATTGGCCCACGGTCACCCACCTGGTGGCTGCCTACAACGAGGGAGAAATGATTGAGCAAAAGATCAGAAACTGTCTTTCCCTCCACTATCCTGAGGGAAAGATGAAGGTCCTGATAGTGACCGATGGCTCGGATGATGATTCCCCTGAGCGGGTAGCCAGTTTCCGGGAAGTAAAGCTGATGCACCAGCAGGAGCGTTGCGGAAAAATTGCGGCCGTCCATCGTGCCATGAAAGAGGTGAATAGCCGGATCGTGATTTTTTCAGATGCGAATACTCTTCTGAATGAGGAAGCGATCATGAATATGGTGCGGCATTTTACCGATTCTGATGTAGGTGTTGTAGCAGGCGAAAAAAGAGTGTTGTCGCAGGAGAAGGATTCTGCCAGTGCCGCCGGCGAAAGTCTGTACTGGAAATACGAATCTACCCTGAAAAGATGGGACGGGGAGTGGTACAGCACCGTGGGAGCGGCC
>CAZLKP010000414.1:0-4137 GCA_964560095.1 uncultured Bacteroidia bacterium | reverse complement strand
GCCGATGGTCCACTAAGGTTTTATATTTTCGGCGTGAATCGATCTATCATGAACAGATTGTCTTTTTTCCTGCCAGTGATCCTGTCTTTGTTGGGGAGCTCCACTTCCCTTTACGCCCAGCAGGTTGCTTTTCCCGATGAGGGCTTGCTATGGGAAATCAGGGGGAATGGCTTGCCATCCTCTTCATTTTTGTTTGGGACCATGCATGTCATGGCTGAAGATTCTTTTTTCATCCCTGGCGGTCTGGGGGCCGCGATAGCCGACACACGCAAACTGGTGCTGGAAGTGTCACCGGAAAACGAGATGAATGGTATGTTTTCGACCTTCGGCAGTATTACGCTTCCGGAGGACTCTACCCTGGACCACATCCTTTCCCCGGAAGAATATGATGAGGTGGCCCAGTTTATGGAAGATTTTGGCGGCTTACCCAGTTTTTTGTGGGAGCGCATATTTCCGATATTGACACAGCAGATGATCCCGCCGGGTGCCTGTCCCGACTATGCGGCTGATCGGGGGAAGACTTTTGCCTACGAGGGGTATTTAGTGGATGTGTTTCGGCAACTTGGTCGTCCTGCGGTGGGCGCCCTGGAGACCATGGAGGCTCAGCTGGATATTTTTACCTCTATTCCCCTTCATCTTCAGGTGGAGCAGCTTCTGCAGAATGTGCGCAGTGGGAACGAACATTGTGATGAGCTGAGCGAGCTGGTTTCTAGCTATCGAATGCAGGATTTGTCAACACTGGAACGAATCTTGTTAAGAAGTTATAGCCTTGGCGAGTTTATTGATCAGTTCATTTATCAGCGAAACAGAAACTGGATTCCATTGATGGAAAACTTCATGATGGAAGGCCCCACATTTTTTGCAGTAGGTGCTGGCCACCTACCTGGAGAAGAAGGGGTCATCATGCTGCTTCGCAGGGCTGGCTATGACGTCACCAGGGTAATGTAATTCTACGATCACCGCTTTTCCCAGGTATACTGGAATATATGGCAGGTTCTTTCGTTCCATTGAACTCTCACGCTCTACCTGTTACCGATTCTACTGTTGCCATATCCTCGAATGAGCCTGATGCCAGCAGCAGGCAGGCGGCATTCGAAACGTTGATACACCGGATTCACCACGATCTGAACGGACCGTTGGCGACCATTTCCGGCTTGGTTCAGATTGCCCGGATGGAAAATAAACCGGATCAGATTCATACCTATCTGGATCTGATCCAAAAGATGTCCAATAAGCTCACCGGTATTCTCGAAGAATTGGTTGACATCTCGCACATCCATCAGGTACCGATCAACATGCAGCGGGTGAATCTGGCGGAGGAAATCGAACTGGTTGTTGGGAGTTTTAGCGAATGGCCAGAGGCCAGAAAGGTAGTTTTTGAGGTAGAAGCCCAGCCCGAATACATCCTCACAGATCCAGGCCGTCTCAAAAGCATCTTGTCTCATATCCTGTCCAATGCCATTGTGCACCACGATCCGGACAAACCGAAACAGGCCATCCGTGTAATCTCTGACACGGATGAACAGGAAATCAGAATACATGTCATTGACAATGGCAAAGGTATTCCGGCAGAGGTTTTGCCGCATGTCTTTGATATGTTTGTCACAGGCGGTGGTGATCACAAAGGCTCAGGGCTGGGCCTGTATGTAGCCCGTGAATCGGCCCGCATTCTTAAGGGCACCATTTCCCTGGCTTCCAGGCAGCAAGAAGGAACAACAGCCACCCTTTGTTTCAGGCGGGCAAATGATTTTGCTGAGTGAACCAATCAGCCCTCGAAACCAACCGTTGAGGGTAAAACTTTAACCATTCATTCAGGTTATTTATCTTTTCAAAGAACATTTTTTTTAAAATCCGTTTGTTGAGGATATAATCTTTCGATAATCCCTGGATGAAGGGTTTTTTATTTTTTACCCAGAGCCAAAAACTGGGGCTCACCTTGTTTGCCGGGTTGCTCGCTGTAGCGATCCTGGCAGTTGCTGTTTTTACCCTTTCTAATACCGAAAAAGCAACCTCTGTTGCCGTTTCCAATCCAGAAACGGTCTTCGAGCCACCGGATTTGCCGCAAGACAGCCCGCTACGCCTTGATATTAATCTGGCTGACTCTACCGACTGGATACAACTTCGGGGCATTGGTGAGGTTCTGGCTGCCAGAATTGTGAGATACCGGCAATCTATTGGTGGATTTCAGTCTGTCGATGACCTGGCACATGTGTACCGTTTGGAAGCCAGCGTGCTGGAGACCATCCGGCCTCAGCTCTATGTTGATGTCCAGACCATCCCTTCCACACATAGTCGCAAGAGGGCGTATGAATCGCAGGCAACCGGCTATCAGGGACCGAAAATGGATGTCAATACGGCCTCGGCAGAAGAACTTGCCAAATTACCCGGGATCGGAACCGTGCTGAGTCAGCGCATTGTCAAGTTTAGGGAAAAGAAAGGCGGATATACCTCTGTGAATGAGGTGAGTCGAGTGTATCAACTGTCCCCAGACGTATTTGCAGATATTCGTCCACATCTCACAATCTCTGACTTTATTACCAAAACAGATACCCTGGCAACTATGTCCCTGGCCAGTGGAGCACGTTCGGGTGCTCAGGAAGATCTGTCTGTACGCGGAACAGAATCCGAACGGAAATCGGAAGAAAAGCCCGAATCAGGTCCAGCGTTGTTACCCGGATCTATCAATATCAACACCGCTGATTCCGCAACCCTGGTTCGTGTGCCGGGTATCGGTCCGGTTCTTTCTGTTCGAATCATGAAATACCGTAAGCTTCTCGGATTTTATGCCTCCACCGACCTGCTACAACACGTGTATGGCATGAATGAAGAAAATCTCCTTCGCATGATGCCCTATCTTACCGTCGGTGATCCATCCACCTACCCTAAGCGGGACCTGAATACAGCCTATAGCAGGGCCCTGGCATTTTATCCGTTTCTGGGGCAAGAGCTCGCCAATGTGTTGTTGCAACATCGCCGGAATCTGGGGCGATTTGACAGCTGGGAAGAAGTCGCTCAGGTGCCTGGAATGACCGAAGAAGCTCTGGAAGGATTGCAACAATATTTTCATCTGTGAGGGTGTTTTCAGTACCTTTCTTTTGAAGGAGTTCAGAAGTGGGAGATTCTTCGGGTTTTGTCGTACAGAAACACATGTTACATGACCGTTCAGGAAGAACTGGCATCACATATCCGCGCAGTACCCGATTTTCCGATTGAGGGTATCATGTTTCGTGATATTAGTCCTATATTTTTGAATCATCGTTTGGTAACTCGCTGTGTAGAGGCTCTGGCAGATCCATGGCGGGATACATCCATCACCCGAGTAATAGGGATTGATTCCCGCGGTTTTCTCCTTGGGCCACAGATTGCCAGAGAGCTGGATGCAGGATTTGTGATGGTTAGAAAAAAAGGAAAGCTCCCGCCTGAAACTGTTTCGGTGTCTTATGAGTTAGAATATGGACAAGCAATGCTCGAGTCAGTTAAAGATGCGCTGAGACCGGGAGACAAGGTGCTGATTCACGATGATTTGCTGGCAACCGGTGGTACTGCCGGTGCAGCCGCTTCATTGGCTCTCCAGCTAGGAGCAATCGTGAAAGGTTGCTGCTTTTTGGTGGGTCTGCCTCCCCTCAATGGCAAAGATCAGCTCTATCCTTACACAAAGCACATCCATACCCTGATCGACTTTGGGTAGCCTGCTTTTCTCTGTATATTATAGGCTTCATTATTTCAAACCAATTCCTTTATGGATCACATTCTGCAGGAAACACCCCCTTCCCTTCACTTTCATCTCAACGAAAACCAGCAACTGATCTCAGACATGATCAGGCGCTACGGCGAAGAACGGATCAAACCAGTCGTCGCCCATTACGACGAAACGCAGGAATTCCCCGTCGAAATCATGAAAGAACTTGGCGAAATGGGATTGCTCGGGATTCTGGTTCCGGAAGAATATGGTGGGGCCGGATTCGGCTATATGGAATATGTGACTGCCGTTTCTGAAATTGGAAAAATCTGTGGCGGATTCGGCTTGTCGGTCGCTGCGCACAACTCCCTCTGTACCGGGCATATTCTTAAATTTGGCAACGAAGAGCAGAAAGCAATGTATTTGCCAAAACTCGCCACCGGCGTATGGATTGGTGC
>CAZLKP010000413.1:0-4144 GCA_964560095.1 uncultured Bacteroidia bacterium | reverse complement strand
CGTGTCCAGCATCTTCCGTTCGCCGAAGGAGAGCTCCTTCTCCGTCTTCAACATGAGCAGGTCCCGGTACACCTCGGCGACCTCATAGACCGATCCTGTTTTGATCTTCTCCATGTACTCACGGTATCGGCGATTCCAGGTCTGGTTGTCGACGATGACATCACGCCTCTTCAGGATGTTGTAGAGCTTGGGGACCTCGCTCTTCCCGATAATCTCTCTGAGCCCCACGTTGTTCACGTTCTTCGTGGGGATCATGATCTTCATGTCGTTTTCGAGAATGCGCATGACATAAAAATCCTGGCACAACCCGGAGATCTCCTGGCTCTCGATCCGCTCGATCACCCCGACGCCGTGCGCCGGGTAGACGGCCAAATCACCTATGCTGAACATTGACAATACCCCCGTTGTCCACAGGGCACAGGGCCCCTCACCGCGGTTGCAGGGGGGCCTCGCCGCATGGGCGTCATCAAGGCCTTCCCCGCAAGGGCGCATTCCGCGGCGGGTGTGAAATCCCATCCACAGGACCGGAAGCGAGGAGCGGGAGCGCGTCCCGCTCCCCGGCCTCCCGGACCTGAGTCGCGTGTGATTGGGCTAGAACAGCCCGGCCCAGCCGGCCAGGATCGGAGCAATGACCAGCGAGACCACCGACATCAGCTTGATCAGGATGTTCATGGCGGGACCCGAGGTGTCCTTGAACGGATCGCCCACGGTGTCGCCGACCACGGCCGCCTTGTGGTTGTCGCTCCCTTTCCCGCCGAAGTGGCCTTCCTCGATGTACTTCTTGGCGTTGTCCCAGGCGCCGCCGGCGTTGGCCATGAAGAGCGCCAGGAACGCGCCCATGGTCGTGGCCCCCAGCAGCATGCCGCCCAGGGTCTCGGGTCCGAGGATGAATCCCACCACCACCGGCGTCAGCACGGCCACCAGCCCCGGAAGCACCATCTCCTTCAGGGCCGCTGTCGTGGCGATGTCCACGCAGGTCTCGGGATCCGGCTTGGCGTCTTCCTTGCCTTCCAGCAGCCCCGGGATCTCCCGGAACTGACGGCGGATCTCCTCCACGATGCTGAAGGCCGCCTTGCCCACCGAGGTCATGGTCAGCGCGGCGCACACCATGGGCACCATGGCTTCTCTCTTTGGAGATATCCCCTACCGGGAGGCAGCCAATCCTGGCATTTCCCAGCCTCTGTTTGATCCCCAGGTGCAGGTGTTTTCTGACTTGCAATCCTTGCTTGATCAGGCCATTCTCGAATTAAATAACCTGGAGGATCAGCTGTTGATTACAGAGGATATTTACTTCTCCGGAGATGTCGTCAAATGGCTGGAAACTGCCTGGACGTTGAAGGCAAGGTATTATTTGCAGGCAAGAAATTATGATGAAGCTTATTCTGCAGCCCTCAACGGGATTTCGAGTGCAGAGAATGATTTGCTTTTTTTTCCGGTTGAGGATGCAAATACCGAAAATAAAAACTTGTTCTGGCAACTGGCAGCCGGGTCTCGTGCCGGGGATATTGGGAACCTGAAAGACGATCAGATTTGCTTTTTGCTCAGGATGTTGTCTGATACAGCATCAGTCAGCCGGGTTCACGGTAAAACAAGAGAGCAGGCCAGGTATGATTTTTATATCATAAACGATTCTGAAGCAGATGCTAATCAGGGGGTTGCAGCAGGGACTCAGCCTATGCCAATGGTCACCTTTGCTGAAAATACCCTCATTGCTGCCGAGTCGGCGGCCAGAACGCAGGGGTTTCAGTTGGGCCTGTTCCATCTGAATGAATGGCGAGATTGGTTGTCTTCCGGCGAGGCTTTTCCAATCATTGACCCTGGAGCAGAACTCTTGTATGCGGTCTTGGATGAAGATGATTTTGCGGAGGACGGCTTCGAAAATCTGGATAATATCGATCCGCTGACAGCGCTACTTCGTGAAATCATTGAAGAACGATACATATCCGGATTTGGCACCTGGATGCCCTTTAACGATGCCAGAAGACTCAGGGATCGCGAACCGGAAATCGCTGTTCCCTTTCCCTTGCAGCTGGGTAGCGGAAATTGTCTCCCTCAACGCTTTTTGTATTCAGCCAATGAGCTGGATGCGAATGGACAATCTCCTTCGGACCCCGGTCTTTGTTCCCAAACACCAGTAAATCAATAAAAATATGAAAAGGGTATGTTTTCCTCGATTGGTCACTATACATATGCTGGCCCTGATAACTGGAGCATTTCTTGGTTGCACGGAAGAAGAACCCTTCTACCCGCTAGATCCATCATCGCTCGCCATTACTGCTGTACAGGTGGATGGCAGGAACCTGGAGGATGGAAGAATCGGTGTGAAAGTGGATGCAGCTTTCACGATCATCTTTTCTTCTCCGGTTGATCCGAATCTGGCTACCCCTGCGATCCGATTACTATCCGAAGGGGTACCTGCTTTATTGAATGTCTCCTTCAACGATAACCAATCGATCGCCGCAATCACGCCTGCTGATAGCCTGCTATTTGAACGGGATTACGTCTTGCTGGTGGCAGAGGGGGAACTGGGGATCAATGGCGAGTCTTTGTCAACAGAATATCGACTCGATTTTACTACGGAAATTGAACCCAAACCCTTGTTTGCCAGCGGAACCGGGACTGATACAGACCCCTACGTGATTGACGCGCCGGAACAATTCGATCTGATTCGATTGTTTCTTGACAGGTATTTTGTCCTATCTGCTGACATTGATTTGTCAGCAATCTCTGCCGCTGACCCCCGGGGATGGTCGCCATTGGGAGATTTGGTGGAAGGCTTTTCGGGAGCATTAGATGGTGGTGGATTCATCGTCAGTGGGGTTTCCATTGCCAGACCAGATCAGACGGAGGTAGGATTGTTCGGGGTGTTGGACGGTGGAACCATTCAGAACCTGAACGTGGTTGTAACTGGTGTTGAAGGGGAACAGGCAACAGGTGCGCTAGTCGGAAGACAATTATCAGGCACGATAGAAAACTGCCATAGCTCTGGTAGCGTTACCACCACCAGTAGCCGTGGTGGTGGTCTGGTAGGGTCGCAGGAAGCTGGCACCATCATCAAATGCTCTTCTTCCTGCGGCGTGTTTGGGACTGCCTCTCGAATTGGGGGACTTGTAGGGCTGAGCCAGGCAGGTACGATTTCCGAGTCTTTCGCAACAGGCAACTGTGAGTCCCTGTCTTCCAGAACGGGTGGTCTGGTAGGATCACTGGAGGAAGATGCCAGTGTAAACGATTCTTATGCTACCGGTAATATTACCGGTAGAAACAGAGTAGGTGCTGCTGTAGGTCGGTTAAACGGAACGTACAACCGAGGATATGCGACAGGAAATGTGACGGTGACTGATACAGACGAATCAGGAGATTACCCCGGGAATTTTGCCGGACAGGTCGGCTCTACTGCGACTTATTCAGCCCTGTATTATCCGAATGATCAAACCATTAATTACTCTGGTGGGGCAGATATCACGACTGATGGCCTGCCAGTGGATATTTCCGGATTTTCCTGTGCTTCACCGGAAGCTACTTTCGCAGGATTTATCTTTCCAACCATCTGGAGCTGTGTTGCAGATGGAACATGGCCTGCCCTGAGCTGGTAGCCCTTGATGTTAATCGTTATTCGACTACTGATTCAACTGAATACCTATGAAATTGCACCCTTATGTCCTGCTGCTCAGTATGCTGATATCAGGAGCCGCCCTATCACTGGGAGGTTGCGAAGAAATGGATGATGGCTCTTTTACCCCACAGGTCATTGCTACGCCCTCAGCCCCCGTTGATACCAGCTATACGATTGAGGATCCCTGCCTGACCTCTTCCTGTGCCCTGAAGACTTTATCCTTGCCTGGGACTTCCACTTCCTTTGAACAGGAATTTTTCTCCAACTATGATATCCTCAGAGAGGATGCCGTGTGGGGAACCATGACCTCTGCCATCATTGTTGTTCATGGCAACAATCGAAATGCCAACGAGTATTTTAACTGGATGACCAATGCGGTCCTTTCACTTGGGAAGCAAAATGAAACCGTTATCATCAGTCCGCATTTCAAACTGAGCGGAGATACAGGCAACAACGACCAACTCCTTTTTTGGTCCAGTAATGGCTGGAAAAGAGGATTTCAATCGCTGAATATCTCTGCAGTCAAATACA
>CAZLKP010000412.1:0-4176 GCA_964560095.1 uncultured Bacteroidia bacterium | reverse complement strand
TGGGAGTTTCATGAATGATTGAATCACATGGACGATTGTACTATCCGACTGAAAGACAAGAGATGCAAAGGATCTTTCGTTGAATTTTTATCGCAGCTATCTCAATTGAGGAAAAGATCCCATGATTTCCCTTAAACATGAGGGACTTTCAATTTCTTCCAAAGATCAAGCCGTGGGCGCTCGCTGGGGGAGAACTGATAGGTAACCTAGTATTCACGGCCAGCTTATCCCAGCGCGAAAGGCGATTTTTTCGCTACAATTTCTAGCTTTGCAGCACATTAACCGCACGTTATGAGCAGTAGTGAGTCCAACACCTCTCTGAACTTTCTGGAACAGATGATTGAACAAGACCGCAAGGCCGGCCAACAGGAAATCTGTACCCGGTTTCCGCCCGAACCCAATGGGTATTTGCACATCGGTCATGTGAAGGCGTTGACCATCAGTTTTTCTGTGGCAGCAAAGTATGGGGGAACCACCAATCTGAGGATGGATGACACCAATCCCACCAAGGAAGAGCAGGAGTATGTTGACGCGATTCAGCAGGATATTCGATGGCTGGGATATGAATGGGAGGGAGAAGTGAAATATGCTTCCGACTACTTTGATCAACTCTACAAATGGGCCATTCAGCTCGTGAAGAATGGAAAGGCATACGTGGATGATTCGAGCCTGGAGGAGATTCGGGCGATGCGGGGGACGGCAACCACACCGGGCGAACAAAGCCCCTATCGAAACCGACCGGTGGAAGAAAGCTTACGGCTGCTGGAAGGCATGAAACATGGCGAATATCCGGAAGGTTCACGGGTACTCCGCGCCAACATTGATATGGCCAGCCCCAACATGCAGCTTCGTGATCCCATCATGTACCGGATCATGCATGCGGATCACCACCGAACTGGTGACAAGTGGCGAATCTATCCCATGTACGACTGGGCCCACGGCCAGAGTGACGCCATCGAAGGCATTACGCATTCGCTTTGCAGCCTGGAGTTTGAGGTTCACCGGCCGCTTTACAACTGGTTTTTGGATCAGCTTCCCGAGTTTGATCCCCGGCCCCGCCAGATCGAATTTTCCCGACTTAACCTCTCCTACACCGTGATGAGCAAGCGCAAACTGCTCCAGTTGGTGGAAGAAGGCCATGTCAATGGCTGGGACGATCCCCGCATGCCCACAGTTTCGGGCATGCGCCGTCGTGGTTACACTCCTGAGGGGATTCAGGCCTTTATCGAGCGTACCGGCGTGACCAAGCGTGAAAACGTCATTGACCTGGGACTCCTGGAATTTTCTGTACGCGAACACCTCAACAAGGTCGCTCCCCGCTACATGGGCATTCTTCACCCGCTGAAAGTGATCATCACCAATTTCCCGGAAGGTGAGGTGGAGGAAATGGAGCTCGACAATAACCCGGAAGATCCAGAGGCAGGCAGTCGACACGTGGCCTTTACCCGTGAGTTGTGGTTGGAGCGCGGAGACTTTCTGGAAAACCCGCCTTCCCCCAAAAAGTGGTATCGCCTGGGCCCGGACCGCATGGTGCGCCTCAAAGGAGCCTATATCATCCACTGTCACGACTATGTAAAGGATGAAGCCACCGGCGAAATCACAGAGCTGCATTGCACCTATGTGCCCGAATCCCGCTCCGGCAATGATACCTCCGGCCTGAAAGTCAAAGGGACCCTCGACTGGCTCTCCGCCAATCATGCCCTTAACGCTGAAGTGCGCCAGTATGACCGCTTGTTCAGCGATCCCGATCCCGATGGCCACAAGGACCAGGACTACCTGGAGTTCCTCAATCCGGATTCTCTCACCGTCATTCAGAATGCTTTTGTAGAGCCCGTGCTGACAGGCGCGAAGCCCTTGTTTCGATGCCAGTTTCTCCGAAAAGGCTACTACTGTGTTGACCCCGATTCAACCGACGAGCACCTGGTGTTCAACCAGACGGTGACGCTGAGGGATAACTGGGCGAAGAAGGGGAAGTGATTCCCCGGATTGGTTCGCATCTTGATGGATCACATTTACGGAAAGAGATCACTGAATGTTCCTCCAATCAACCCTTCCCCATGAACGCCTTATTGATCACGGGCTCTTTCATCACATCAATTGATACACATGTGGAATTTGGTTTCTGAATCATGGGAATCAATCACGATATCCTCCACCTATCTTAGTCATGTCCCTTCGCCTCCACCCAGAACTTTTCCATTTCATCCAGATCCATGTCGGCGAGTGCGCGTCCAGACTCCCGGGCGCGATCTTCTATGTGAAGAAACCGGTTTTTGAACTTGTGGTTGGTAGCGCTCAGGGCATCGTCCGCATTGATCCCCAGAAACCGGCAGTAGTTCACCAGGCTAAAGAGTAAGTCGCCCATTTCAGCTTGTTGCTCCTTTGGCGTTTTTGCTCTGGAAAATTCCACCATCTCCTCCTGAACCTTTTCCCATACCTGCTCTTTTTTGTGCCAGTCAAAGCCCTGAGAAGACGCTTTTTCCTGCATTCTCTGCGCTTTGATCAGGGCAGGCAATTGGTTGGGCACGCCGTCGAGGACAGAAATCTTCCGGATGCCTTTTTCGGCTTTCTCCTCCGCCTTGATTTTTTCCCAGTTGTCTTTGATCTCTTCCTCCGAAGCGCCTTGTAGATTGCCATAGATATGCGGATGGCGTCGAATGAGCTTATTGATCTGTGTCTGGAGAACGTCAGCCATATCAAAATGGCCATCGTCACGTGCCAGGCTGGTATAAAAAATCATATGCATCAGCAAATCCCCCAGCTCCACGTTCATTTCCTGGTAGTCATTTCTTACGATCGCGTCCACCAGTTCATAGGTTTCTTCAATAGTGAGATGTCGAATCGATTCTTTGGTCTGTACCATGTCCCAGGGACATTTCTGGCGCAATTCATCGACAATGTCCATCAGGCGTTGAAACAGCTGCGTAGCTTCACTCATATCCGGTTGGGTTTGTTGGCAGCAAAAGTAGCCAAAAACCGATTGGCTGAAAAGGGGGGGTAGTATTCCTATCTGACTCTGGTCCTCATCCAGGGAACCCAGGGCCAGCAAGTCATCATCGAAGCTCAAAACGACCGGATGATGCCCTGGAGCAGCGACTTCTAACCCTGGAAAATCAATGATCAGAACTGGACCCGATAGCTGATGACTGGCAGAATACTGGCACCAGCCTGAAGGATTTCCCTATCCAGCAAAGCGTCGTATTCCCGGTATTCCGGTACGGCACTTTGCAGCATATTTTTGATTTGAATGGCCCAGGTGCCGGTATATCGCTCTTTGTGGCTGGGGAGGGTCCAGGTGAGGTCAATGATCCGCAAGTCATCTTCTTGCAGGGAAAAAGGAAGGGTTTCATCCAGAACCGTCTCCCTGGCCGAACGGCTGGCCAGAAGATCAATCGGAGTATAAACCTCTCCGCCCAGGGCCGTGAACGTCAGGTTGAGGCCCATGAGTTTGTTCGAGCCCTTTTTCTTGCCCAGCACCCATTCTTTTCCGGCGAGAAAGTTAAATTTGTACCCATTATCAAACCGGCTGCGATGCACGGTTCCAAAAATATCAGTGTAGCTGGCGTCATAGAGACTAGTGGCTATGAGATAATAAAATCCCTTGATCGTGTATCGCTCAAAACTGATATCCAGTCCGTAGTTAGTCGCTGTTCCGCCGTTTACCAGAGGCCGTAATTCATCCAGTTCGTCCAGATTGAGAATGGAGAATGTCCCGGTGGCGGAGACAGGCACATCAAACAAATACTGATAGTAGCCTTCAATTCTCAGTTTATGATTGTACCAGAGATTGGCCACGTAACTGATCACGCCGTGGTGGGCCTTGAGAAACTGTAGATCCTGGTTAACTGGCCTGCCAGGATTATCTGAGCGCGGATCCTGGGTCATATATACCGCAAAATGCTCCTGCTGACTGTGAAGGCCGTAGCCAATCGAAAGGATATGCTCCGGGTCTGCTTCGAAGGTAAGACCAACCCTAGGCTCCAGGGTCGTCTGGCCATTGATACTGTAACTCAGGCTGTGCAGCCCGACATTGGCGAAGAGCCGCGAACCAATGGCAATCCTGGCTTGTGAATAGATCTGGGCACGATAGGTGCGGCCGCTGGCATCCACACGGGTATTCAAAACAGAATCGGCATAATCATATTTCTGTGAAAGAAATTCGTGCTGAGTAGTATG
>CAZLKP010000411.1:0-4179 GCA_964560095.1 uncultured Bacteroidia bacterium | reverse complement strand
CACGACAGGATTATCATGGGTGACGCTAATGGGCATCTCCCCCCGATGCGGAAAATCCCAAGGGTTTTTCATGGCCGTCGGATAGTCTTGGATATGCTTCACATCTCGGCCCCGCTCCAATACGAGGGTTTTGTACCCCTTTTCACAAAACTCTTTGGCAGCCCATCCGCCGGTAATGCCGGAGCCAATTACAATCACATCGAATGAACTCATAGAAATATGTTGATCATGTGCAAGAAGAAACGGAAAATTAGGAAAAAGGTATGGGAGGGCCGTGATGATGTGACTGGGAAGGAATCACCAGAAGAGGCGCCTGACTGATTTTGCGTTTCTCAACACCAGCAATTCCCGCTCTCCGGTGCGAATAAAACCCCGCACCTCTGAACGGGACAGTTCTCCCCAAACAGCTTCATCCACAATGATCCAGCTACCGTTTCGGTAGCACATCAGAAGGCCCTGACCAGCATCGTAGCGACCGCGCCTGGGCCCTACCCCAAACTGGTTTCCTCCCAGTAAGACAGCTGGCCCAAGTGCGTGATTTTTCAGGAGGCAGGACGCAAAGACCGGAAAGGCCTGCGCCTGCCAGGGCAGTTCGTGTCGCTGCCATTGCCCATTCCCCTGATTTTCGAGCCAAATGGAGGAAAATGTCTGTACCTCAAGGGTTCTGGCTGCAGCGATTTGGTCTCCCCCAAAAATATCTTCCACCCTCTCTCCGGCAAAGGAAGCATAGCTTGGATACTTCCGATGCAGGTAGCTCAATTGCCCCAGCAACTCATCACGTGATGCCCAGGTAAGATGCCGCCCTTCATCTGTCCGGCAAATGACAGGATCTACTTGCCCGTTGTTGTCCCAGTCTTCGACATACATCAGGCAGGGTTCCTCAGCAGAGGCCTGCAGGTCTGAGTTCCATCCCAGGTTGCCGCCCAGAATGTCCTGATCTCCATCGCCGTCAATGTCCATAGCCTGAAGATGATTCCAGAATCCTGCCGTTCCCTCCAGGGACTCGGGAGACAGTTCTTCCATCTTTCCGTCGTCCGACCATGTCCATACCCGGATGGATGACCATTCTCCGGCTGTGACCAACTCCGAATGCCCGTCCCCATCCCAATCCAGCACGATGGCATCCGTGATCATGCCCAGCGAATCCAGGCTGTGCCTGGCTGCCTCATCGGTAAATCCTCCCTGACCGTCGTTGACCAGGAATTGAGAACGGGGAGATACGCCATACCTACCCGGCACCGCCCGACTTCCGACAAATAGATCCTGATCCCCATCGCGATCGGCATCCCAGGCCACCACGCAGGATCCGTTTTGCCGGGACTGCGGAAGGGCATTCTCCATCATCTCCCAGCGCGCACCATCCCAGCGGTAGAGTCGGTCCTGATAGCGATGATCTGCCTCCGGAAATTCATATCCTCCATTCACGACATACAGTTCCTGGACCCCATCGCCGTCGAGATCTGCCAGGGTAGCATCGACCGATTCCGAAGAGGCATTTTCCTCAAAAACCGAAACCACAACACGTTGCCAGGTTTGACCATCCTTCTCAAACCAGGCATTCGCCTGTCCGGCTCCCCCGCCAATAAACAATCCGGTCGGATTGCCCGGACCGGGTGCGTACAAACCAGTGGGGCCTTCTCTGGAAAGCATGTGGGGGATGAGGGGTTCTCGATTAAAATCGACGAACGCAGATTCATGATGATGAAAATCCGGTCCTTCTCCAAATAGAAAAATCGTTGTGCGTGGACTCCCCGATGCCAGGCGCTGCTGGATCAATTCAGATCGTCGGAGGGTCACCTGATTTCCTTGTTCGGAGGAATACGGCCAGATAGATACTTTCCCATCCGGCCAGATAATCTGGACATGAATTGGCTCCTTGTTTTCTAGCCAGGAAAGATGCAGCCTAGCCGGCTGACTACTCAGGAATCCCCGCGTAGGCATGTTTTCCCTGATTATTCTCCTGCCCGGATCATCCATAAATAATACCTCAACCCGGGCACCGATGGCAAAAGGATTCTCACCTTCCTGTCGGAGATCAATCTGGAGCGTATGGGTCGAATCGGTCCGATCCCAGATATTTTCGTAGAGCCCTGCCATGCTGTTGAGGTTGTTCTCGATCAGGTCGAGGTCACCGTCATTATCCAGGTCAGCCAGCGCTGAACCGTTGGAGAATCTCGGTTCTGAAGCGCCGGTTTGGGCGGCAATGTCTTCGAAACGCATGGTTCCGGGCTGCCGAATCAGAATCGGATTGGGCAACGGCACAGCGGGCATCCGCTCAATGAAACGAAGCTGCGCCTGAGAGGGCTCACCACTCAATTCCCGCTTGATGCCCGGCTCAGACAAAAACTTGATGTAGTCCATGTCATTGGGACGTCGGTAAATGCTGTTGGTGATAAAAATATCCTGCCGCCCATCCATATTGAGATCACCAAATACGGCTCCCCAGCTCCAGTCTGTAGCATCCACTCCGGCCAGTTGGCTGATATCGGAAAACCCCTGTTCGTTCTGACTGATCTGCAACGCATTTCTGGAAACCTGATGATGGTAACCGAAGCTAAGTTTATAGGTATAGGCATCGTATGATTCAGGGGCTTCTGCCGTTTTCAGAATGTCCTCCCGCTTGGGCTTCATGTCTAAGGTCAGGATATCGGGTACCCCGTCTTCATTCACATCAGCAAAATCGCCCCCCATGGAAAAGCGGCTGGTGTGGCCGAAGTATTCCCGAAGTCTGTTGGAAAACGTGCCATCTCCATTGTTGAGGTAGAAATAGTCATCTTCCTGAAAATCGTTGCAGATGTAGATATCGGGCCAGGAATCATTGTTCCAGTCGCTGACCATGACATTGAGCCCATATCCAAGTCGGCTGCCGGATATTCCTGCCGCTTCGCTGACATCCAGGTATGTCCCATCATCATTTCTCAGAAGCTGATCTCCTGCCCATGGGTCACGTTGTCGCCTCAAGGCTGTATCGCGAACGACTTCGGCCGGCCTCACAGAGTGTTTGAGCAAGTAACAATCCAGATCGCCATCGTGATCATAGTCAAAAAAGGCGGCCTGGGTACACATGCCTTTGAGGTCGAGGCCATATTGAATGGCTTGTTCTTCAAAGCGAAAATCGCCCTGATTAACAAAGAGCCGATTGACACCGCTTTGTCCCAATTCACCACTGAGATAGCACACATAGAGGTCGGGCCATCCATCGGCATTGATATCCACCACGGTCACTCCCGTGGCCCACTCATCCAGGGGGCCGCCGGTTTGGGACTGCTCCGTCAGATCGTCAAACTCCCAGCCACCGAGATTTCGATAGATGCGGTTTTGCGCCTGATTGGCGGTGAAATAGAGATCTTGCAGGCCATCCTGGTCAAAATCAGCGACTGCAACTCCCCCTCCATTGTAGAAATAGGGATAATCTAGGATGGAAAATCCGACGGTAGGTTCTACCCGGTTGACAAATCTGATACCTGTTTCTTTCGAATCTTTCCGCGTAAATCTGTTGGGTGATTGACAACCAAATGCCAAAATCAGGCTACCCAGGAGGACACAAGAAAGAAAGGGTTGGTTCATCATCTGGTCAAAATTACGGCCTCCTCAGCGAAGGAGTGTTACATGGCCGCGGAAAATTTGGCGAGATTCATCTCCATATTTTACTTCTGCCACCCAGAAATACACCCCAGGCCTGGCCAACTGCCGATTGCTCGTTGTGCCGTCCCACCCGAACCCCGGATCATTGAGAAACCCATTCTGGTTTCGGAACACGGTTCTACCCCAGCGATCGAGAATATCAAAGTTCAGAATACGGGCGCTGGCCTCCCCTACCAGAAAAAACTGTTCCTGAACTCCATCTCCGTTGGGCGTGAAGACATTCGCAGCCCGGATATCCCGGATCTTGTTTACTCGCAACAACACGGAGTCCACCGACGTGCAGCCTGCTCCATCAGTCACCGTCACAGATACCATCACATCTTCCAGAGGGCGAGCCAGCGGGGAGGCACAGATTTCACAACTCAGCTGGGCCGCTTCGGGCGCCGACCAACGGAAGGTGTAGGGAGAAATCCCATTCATAAGTACGTGCAACACAAGTCCATCGCCTTCCTCCACCATTTCTTCGGCAGGTAGGGTGGCTTCAAAGGGCACATCCGCGATTGAAACCGAGACCGTATCTGAGCCACTGAGGCA
>CAZLKP010000410.1:0-4183 GCA_964560095.1 uncultured Bacteroidia bacterium | reverse complement strand
CTGGGCGCCAATGCCGATCCCCGCCCCAAAGGTCTGGAAACGAACGGAAGACTGCGTTTCGATGGTGGATTGGTTGACGGGAATGGCGTAGGGAACCACAATATTGTGGTAGGCGTAGCGACCGAAAAAGCTGATGTAAAACCCGTGCGGGGCACCACGCTTCCCAAAATAGCTCCGGACTTCCGGCGTGACGGCTACTTTCACGTAGGACCCGGTTGTGCCAAAATTACTGGACTCCGGATCCTCAAGGATCAGGTTTCGGGCAAGCCCGCTACCGGGGATGTTGCGTTTGGGCGTGATTCCTGTGGTGAGATGAAAAGAAAAGTGCTCACCCGCGACGAATTCCAGAGAGGGAGCAATGTGGCGAGTCAGCAGATTATGAGCCTGAATGCCAGCAACCACCTGCGCGGAGAGCGTCGGAATGGAAACACCAATCAGCAACAACCAGAAAAAACCGGATTTGACAGACATAAATTGTAGTTAGATCCTTAATCTTCCCCAAGACTCTCGGTGTTGAAGCCGATGGGCTTGACATTCGGCTCAGGACTGAGGAAGTGTGTGAGATAATATCGGTAGAAGTCTGAGATTAGCTTGTACAGGATGTCCGTGATTTGGGCAAATTCTTCTTTCCCATTCTGGATGTCTATGGAAAATTTCTGCCCCTGAGGCAATTCCACCAGCCACTCTGTCGAAGAGGGATCCGATTTTTTAAAGCGGATATCCTGCACAAAATCTTCTTTGGGAAATACACGCGATCCTTCCTCCAGTTTGATCCCAAATCTGAGATGAAAATAGGAATCCTGCATCAGCCGGATGTATGGACGGGGATGGCCGTGAAAGCGGCGGTTCTGCTCATCCCGGTAGCTGAGTTTATCCGGCGTAAATCCAAACTGATCGGCCATCGCTTCGGCAAACACTTCTGCAAACTCGACCGCAGATTCCTGGTAGGCTTTCATGCTGCTGCGATGCTCGGTGTAGATCTGGCAAAGTTCTTCGTAGCGGGACATAAACTGCGTTTTGTTTGATTAGTCATGAGTCGTTAATGCGAAAAGATAGGGACTGATTCGGAAAGTGCCCAAATCAGTCCTTTCCTTCCTGATGCTATCTCCCAGGCATATTCCTGGAAATCATAGTCAATCTATGCAAAGATTCCATTACACGTATTTCCGGTCCATAGACACGGCAACCGCTACAGTTGGCACGAATGAACATCGGCTCGATTGCTGAAAACTTTCAGCTGGAATCTATAGTAAAACTATCAAAACAATCCGACTATGATCCGAATATCTCCAATCTTCCTTGCAGCGTTACTGACAGGGCTTCTTTCGTGTCAGCAGGAGTCCGGTCCAGAGCCTCAACCAAGCCCTCAGTTTGTTGTAGACCCTGCCTTCCAGACCTACGTCGATCGCTTTGTAGATGCAGCGAGAGATCGAGGCGTAAAGGTAGATGTGTCCAACCTGGATATGCGCTTTGTGGATGGATATGTGGAACGTGATGGCTTTGAATACTGTGGGTTTGCCAATCGCACCGTTGCCACCGGCACCCCGGATGTGGACATTTCGCGGATTTGCTGGGACCAGTACGATGAAGTTACCCGTGAAATCCTCATTTTTCATGAACTGGGGCATGCCATCCTGGATCGCCGTCATATCAATACCCTGCTTCCTTCGCTGGCCAAACGAAGCATCATGCACGGCGAATTAACCTTCGACATGTATTCCGTTTTTACCATGGAAAAGCGGGGCTGGTATCTCGATGAGCTGTTTAACCCCGATGCCGAAGTGCCGGCCTGGGGCCAGGTGAAAAGTTATTCGAAAGACTTTTGGGCAGATGACATTGATTCTCTGGCCACAGGCTGGGAGTTTGCGACCGCGATGGGTGCCACCGCCTTTCTCTGCCAGGGAACGATTGTATCAAATACGGTTCATAGCGCCAGCCATGCGCTATCTCTGGGATGCCAGACCAGCGCCCTCGACGAGCGTTCCCAATGGTTATACACCTTCGACAAACCTGATGTCCCAATCGGAACAAAGCTCGTTCTGAAAGCCCATATCAAAACAGAAGAATTGAATGGGGACGGAATCGTGATTGCCTTTTACGGAGAAAATGATACCACCAGTCAACTCCCGTTTTTCTATTTTTCCACCGAATTATACCAAATCAAGGGCACCCGGGACTGGGAAGAATATCAACTTCCATTTTTGGCGTATTTCCCCAATGGCGTGGATCGGATGAAGGTCGCATTCATTGCCGGAAGAAATACCACCGGGAAAGCCTGGATCGACGATGTCAAACTGGAATTATGGGAATGATAACCTGAAGACATCTGTTTTGGTGACCATCTGGATGCCATGACGACTGGATAGCTGAAGGTAACCGCCCATAAACAGGCGGTTGCCAGTCCACATCATCACTTTAATCATCCAGTCATGAATGTTATCCGAATCACCACCCTGACGGCTTCCATTGCCATCCTTGGTTTTCTCAGCAGCTGTATTCCTGGTCTCACAGTCCCCTTCGGTTGGGGCATCACAGATGCACCCATTGACGACCCCCTCTATATCGGCGTCTATATCACGATCACGGATCTTCAGGTCAATGGAGAATCCCTCAGCGAGTTTGATGGTCCGATGACCGTCAAGCTCTCCGACCTCACCAATGGCATTCAGCAGGAGCTGGTAGATGCCGAAGTGAGTACTGGCGAATATGATGTCATCGCTATCACCCTGGACTTTGATCAGGATGAAACCGGAAATGCTCCGGGATGCTACGCCATGACGACCTATGAGCGCAAAATCGACCTCAGCAACGGCCGGGGAGGTTCTGAAACCATCCAGCTATCCAAAAAGCTCAGCATCACCGAAGATGAACCCATCAACCTGGTGCTCGATTTTGATCTGAGAAAATCTATCCGAACCTCTCAGCCTGGAGATGAGTCCGAAATCAGCTTTCTGACTGGCAACGACCTGAGCCATGCAATGCGCGTGGTGCGTGAGGAAGAAACAGGCACTATCACCGGCCAGCTCAGAAACAGCCTCTTTAGCCAGGAAATCGTCAACACCTTTAATGTTTATGCCTATCCCCGTGGAACATTCAACAAATCGACGGAGCAATATGACCAGGATGGAGACGGAATTCCGTTTGAGAATGCCATTACCAGCACCCGGGTGCAGGTATTTCCCGGCCAAAACGGCACCTTTTCCCTGCACTACCTCGAAGCTGGGGATTATGATGTCGTCGTAGAAGCCTTTGAGGTGATTGAATTTTCGGCCATTTCTGTGGGCATGGTGCGGGAGGAAGGAGCAGAAACCCTGCTGTTTCCTGTGACAGTCACAGCCGATCAAAGCAGCCAGGTGACCGTAGATGCCGCAGCGTTGGTGCAGTAGGGAGGTTCCTGAATGTTGTGAGTCGCATCCATCACCAGCACCAGCTTTCACATCATTCATCTTTCACCGCGAAGGCGCAAGGGTTCAAGACGCTAAGGTCGCCGGCATATCTTGTCTTTGCGCTCTTTGCAACTCCCTACCGTCTTCGCGGTTAATTAGGCCACCTCTAAGTCAAGTAAGTCAAGCTCCTTGTTTTTCCTAACATCTGATCAGAACCTCCGGACACAGACTTTTCCATACCTCTATCTGCGCGGGATAGGCCACTCCTGGAAAATCATGGCGGAATTCCAGTATCGACAACATCAGTTGAAGATGCAGATGCGGCACCCAGTGACCGTTTTCTTCTGGCGGGCCGAGTTCGCCGATTCGGTCTCCGGCCACGAGAAAATCTCCCTCTCGAAGGGAAGCGACCGTTTGCTCAGACAAATGCCCGTAGAGACTGAAAAAGGCATTGTGGCCGAAGGTGTGTCGGAGAATGATTAGTCCGCCGTATTCTTTCGGGTCGGGCTGGAAGGTGGCGCAGACCACCACACCATCATAGAGAGCATGAACCGGGGTCCCAGCGGGGAGCCAGTAATCAATCCCCAGGTGCACAGAGCGATATTCCGGGCCATCGTTTCCTTGCTTCATGTAAGCATCAGTGGTGTAGAGCTTTCTTGGTTCCAGGTAGCCCCCTGCAATCAACCCCCCGGGATGAGCTGCCTGCAGCTGATTGATCCTCTGCTGAAACAGGCCGAGGTCTTCCCCTTGGGGCATACCAGCCAGCCAGGAACTGTTGGGTGTCAGATCCAGCGGCA
>CAZLKP010000409.1:0-4204 GCA_964560095.1 uncultured Bacteroidia bacterium | reverse complement strand
GATTTATGAAAAAAATCCACCATTTCCGCATTGTCGTTTTGCTCTTCCTAACGGGAACCCTGTCAGGGCTACCGCTGGCAGCACAGGACAGCCTGCAAACTCCTTCTCCAGCGGCTCCCGATGTAGAGGAGTTTTCCCAGGAGTCTCCCAGAGCCGCTGTGTCGAGGCATTTGCACTACCTCCGCCCCGACAGCTACCAGCCAGAGCTCTCTGCTGATGTGATCCCTGGAGATATTCCGCTGGACCGCAAAATCAGGCTGGTGACACAGCTTCGGGACGTATTTGATGCCCGTGGGGATTATGTCGAGGTGGAAAAAATCCCAAATACGCCCGGGTTTAAAGATTCTGTCTCGGGAGATCATATCTACACTATTTTTCCGGATAAATACCCTGGTGTTTTCCTGACCCGACAGAATGGTAAATGGTACTACGCACAAACCACCGTTGAACGCATCCCCGGGTTGTATGATGAGGCCATCCCGGCGGGTTCCAGCCTGATCAAAGGCCTTGTGCCGGGAGTGGGCCAGAAGCAGGTGCTGGGCCTGAAAGTCTGGAAATGGGTGGGAATTCTGCTGATCCTGGTGATCAGCTTTGCGCTCTATCGCCTGCTGAACTGGGGGCTGGGCTTGTTGTTTCGGCAGGTATTGCCGCAGATCATGCCCAAATCCTATGTCGATCCACAGCTCATTCCGCCGGTTGCCAGGCCGTTGTCTGTGATGCTGGTGATCCTGGCATTCCGGAGCTATTTCATGCCCATGCTCCTGTTGCCGATTGATATCACAGATCCCCTGAAAAGGATTCTGGGCATCTTGATGTCGGTGTTTGGGGTACTCGTATTTTACAAGTTGGTCGATGTGTTTGCCTCCCTCTTCAGGAATCTGGCCTCCAAAACAGAAACTACCATGGACGACCAGCTCATTCCGCTAGTGGCCAGGGCAACCAAACTGGTGGTCATCATATTTGGGCTCCTGTTTGTCCTGGATAATCTGGATGTGGATGTGACTGCGCTACTGGCTGGGGTATCGATTGGTGGTCTGGCCATCGCGCTGGCAGCCCAGGATACGGTGAAAAACTTCATCGGATCCATCTCCATCTTTGTGGATCGGCCTTTCACTGTCGGCGATTTTATCGTGGCAGGCGACATTACTGGCACCGTAGTAGAGGTTGGGGTGAGAACCACCAGGATCCGCGCATTGGACGGCGCTGCTGTCACCGTGCCCAACGGTGACCTGGCTGCCCGAACCATCACCAACCACAGCATTCGCACCTACCGCCGCTACGCGACGAGCATCACCGTGACTTATTCTACCCTGCCGGATCGCCTCGAAGAATTTGTTGATGGCGTGCGCGACATTGTGAACGGCCACGAAAAAGTGCGGCCTGATTCTGTTATGGTCAATTTCCATGAAATGAGCCATTCGTCATTGGATATTTTCTATGCAGCTGTTTTTGAGGTGACGGCCTACGACGACTGGCTGGCATGTCGGCAGGATGTTTTTTTGGCAGTGATGCGCCTGGCCGATCAAATGGGTATTGATTTTGCCTTCCCAAGCACCTCTGTCTACATTGAGCAAATGCCGCAGGCCCAGGTCCAGGTGGAAGGGTGATGAGCGATAGGAGGCATGCGAGATAAGAGATGTAGTGAAAATAAGGAGTCCGGTGGAGGTGGATCAGGGATTTGCCACCTGTTCACCTACACCACCGACAATTCCGGGACGAGGGTGTATCCGACGCCGTTTCGCACGAGGCGTTTCAACGTCTCGATAGAGCCACTTTGATAATCAAAGCCGATGTTGGTCCCTGATTTGGGATCTCTGTAGGTGGCAACCGCCTGATCATGGTGAAAAAAGACAAGAAAGGCTGCCCCTTTTGAGACAGCCTCCTTTCACTAGCCTTCATCTATTTACAGAACATGAGACAGATCAGAACGTGTATTTACCTGCGTCGAGCATGCGATCGGCAATCTCTCTTCGGAGGGCTTTCACATTAACCAGTGGGGCCTTGGTAAAGCGCTTGAGGCCCATCACGAGAATATTCTGGTCGTCGTCTTTGGCAAAGGAGGCAATGGCCTCTTTTCCGGAGATCCAAAGCTGATCAGCGGCATCGTTGAGATAGACTTTGGCCATGGCAGTCGGGAGCTTGGCAGCCTCCTCTCCGCTGGTGTTGGCGAGTTTCTCGGCTCTCAGCAGCATGGATTCAGCCACATAGACTTCAATCATCATGTCGGCGATATTCAGCAGGAGTTCTTGTTCTTCATTGAGCTGCTGCTTGAGGTCAAGGGCGGCTTTTCCGGCTACCATTAGAATGGCTTTCTTGAGATTGGCAAGCGTCCGTTTTTCTGCGGCAAACAGCTCGTCGGAAGGCTCAGAGAAATCGGGGAGCCCCATCATTTCTTCCTGCACGGCCTGGGCTGGTCCCATCAGATCGAGTTCTCCTTTCATCGCCCGCTTCATCACCATGCCTACCAGAAGCATGCGATTGATTTCGTTCGTTCCCTCATAAATCCGCGTAATTCGAGCATCCCGATAGGCTCTTTCCATCGGCGCATCTGCTGAGAATCCCATGCCACCGTAGATCTGTACACCTTCATCCACGATGTAACTCAGCGATTCGGAGCCGTGGATCTTCATGATCGCACACTCGATCGCAAATTGCTCAACGCCTTTAAGGGCTGCCGACTGCTTGTCCATACCACTGGCCTCCAGTGCATCAATCTGGTTTTCAATGTCCTGGCCGGCACGGTAGCAGGCCGTCTCAGTGGCATAGGTCCGAATAGCCATCTGCGCTAGTTTGTGCTTGATGGCACCAAATGAACCAATGTGGGTGCCAAATTGCTTCCGTTCCAGAGAATATCGAGTGGCATCGTCGATCACTTCTTTGCATCCTCCAATCACCCCGGCGCCAAGCTTGATCCGGCCAATGTTCAGGATGTTGACCGCGATCTTGAATCCTCCTTCGCGTTCACCCAGAAGATTATCGACCGGTACGGGCGTTTGCTCGAAGAATACCTGGCGGGTTGATGATCCTTTGATCCCTAGCTTTTGCTCTTCGTCACCCAGGCTGATGCCACCAAATCCTTTTTCCACGATGAATGCCGTGAGATTTTTGTCATCGTCGATTTTGGCAAACACGATGAAAATGTCAGCAAATCCGGCATTGGAAATCCACATTTTCTGTCCGCTGATGAGATAATGGGTTTCATCCTCATTCAGCACCGCCCTGGTTTTTCCGCTATTGGCATCAGATCCGGCATCGGGCTCTGTGAGGCAGTAGGAGGCCTTCAGTTCCCCACTTACCAGGCCAGGCAGGTAGGTGGTTTTTTGCTCTTCGGTACCATAATACTGGATCGGCAGGGTTCCGATACCGGTATGAGCGCCGTAGGTGGTCGAAAAGGCACCGGTGGCGCCGATGATATCGGCCATCAGCATGGATGTGTTGAAACTCATCCCCATGCCGCCGTATTCTTCCGGTACAGTGACTCCCAGCAGACCCAATTCGCCGGCTTTTTCCAAAATGGAAGGCACAAGGCCTTCTTCCATCTTGTCAATGCGGCCCACCAAGGGCATGATTTCCGCATCAATGAACTGACGACAAGCGTCAGCCATCATTTTTTGTTCTTCAGAAAACTCTTCAGGAATGAAAATATCCTGGGGGAATGATTCGCGGATGAGGAATTCACCTCCTTTGATCGCGTTGTTAGTGGCTGTAGCGTCCATATCTCTTGTTGAATTAGATGAATGTGGCTGACCGAAATGTTATGCTTGCATACCATTCTCACGCATGAAGATAGAAAAATTTGTTATGCTTGCATACTAAATTTTTGAAAAAATATAAGGGGGTGAATCGCTTCCTTCTGATCTTCTAGCGTAGATCATGGCCTTCGCAGATGTCAGGCGCTGGCCGTGGGGCATCATGACGGATAAATGCGGGAGTGTGCTTTCTTGAAAAGTTCAATTTCGCCTGCCCAACATCCCTCGCTTATGAAGCCATTCATTCTCACTTTCAGCCTGATTCTGCTCTTGTCAGCTTGCCAGGAACAAAAATCCTCTCAAACGAAATCTGAAGCAGAACCCGTGGACTACATCAACTCAGAAATGCCTGAAGAGCAGGCTGCGCGAATGTCCTGGTGGAAAGAAGCCAAATTCGGTATGTTTATTCATTGGGGCCTCTATGCCGTTTCTGCAGGAGAATACAATGGCCAGCG
>CAZLKP010000408.1:0-4228 GCA_964560095.1 uncultured Bacteroidia bacterium | reverse complement strand
CGGGCCAGCTGCTGAAAAGTCTTCACATCCTGGGCTGCACTCAGGGTGCTGATGGAGTCCAGAGCCATGCCCAGTTGGTTGCGGGTCAAGGTGATCTGGTGCTTGAACTGGCTTTCGTCGGTTCGGTTCAGCTCAAAATCGTCTCCCAGATCAAATTTGTAGATCAGAGAATCGAAGGTGGTACGTGAAAAAGGGTAATTGTCCGGATCATCTTCATTTTCCACTTCCTCGTAGCGAATGCCACTGTAAAGAATCATTACCATGCGGTCTTTCCGCAAATCTACCCGGGCTGAATCTGCCTGGATCACATCATCGTTGCCTTTGCCGTCTATATGTTTGTAAATTCGAACCCGATAGAGGGTGCCGTTGTTTTTGTGTTTATCCCCCACATAAATCACAAAATTGTCAAGATCCCGATAAAAGTGGCCGGGCTTCAGCGCTACATCGGCTTTCTTCTTTTTGATGTCGTGAATGAGGCTGAAAAATTTCAGGTTGGTTTTGGGCACCACATTGAACGAAAACCACATCATAAACAGGGTCAATACCACCCCGGCCAGCACCAGAGTACGACTGGCTTTGAAGACATTGATCCCGCTTGACTTGATCGCTGCCAATTCGTAGCGCTCTCCCATTCCTCCCAGCGTCATCAACGCTGCCGCCAAGATCGCCACCGGCATAGCCGACAGGCTCAGGTGCCCAGAGGCGAAGGCAAACAGCTTCAAAAAGATCACCGGCCCAATACCTTTGCCCATGATGTCCTGGATATACATCGCGACAAACTGCAGCACCAGAATGAAGAGAATAATCAGGAAATTCATCACCAGCGGACCGATAAATGTCCGGATCATGAGCCAGTCGATACGCTTGGTGAAAGGCAGCATAAGTGAAAATGTTTCTGGCTGTTCAAATCCAGAATCAATAGCCCCTCAATGTGTAAGGGCTGAACAATTTGGTTGGTTCAAATCCAAGATTTGACGTTTTTCACCTGGAATAACAACCCGTACTGGCCAATTATCCATTCATTTTCTCCCAAATCGAAAAGCATATCCTAAGGAACACTGACCCACTGTTTGTCCATTTATCCCCATCATTCCCAGGGAAATCCCCACTTTGTTTTTCCTCCCATAAAGTACATTGACACTACCAGTTCCAAAGTTTCTCCAGCTGGTGGAGGCATCGAAAGGCTTTGTTAAGAGAGCCGCAGGACTGAGGGTAAATGAAACTCGTTCACTGGGATAAAAGGAAACCAACAAAGGAAGGTGTAGAAATCCAAGCATGCCCCCTTGGGTACTGAGCCCACCCTGGGGATACACCGAAAGAGCTACCTTTTTCTCGGGATCAGTCAGGATTCCAATATTTGTTCCTCCATACAAGCCCCTGGTGGTTGACAATCCGAGGGTCCAATGTGTACGAAACCTGGTGCCCCAGGAGTATTCTATTCCCGGATAAATTGGGGTGAGGGGCAGGATCTGATTCGTAAAGGCAACATTAGCATTGCCCAGATCCTCGGCTAAGGTAGAATTAGTATGAATGGCCAGGGACTTTTCCCCTTTTCTCAAAGGTCGGGCATCATGCAAGTTCGTAATCTGGCAGGAACACAGAAATCCTACCACCAGCAAATGAAACGCTAGTTTCTTCATAGGTCTGATCGAAAATGTTTGAATAGTATCTCCGTCGTATGGTATGAAGATAACACATCTTGTTCAAGGATCGCTTCCACAACATGAGGATCAAGCATATGATGCTCCTACTACCCTGAAAAAAAACCTGATGTTGCGATGGAAGGCTTGTGCAGAAGAATACAACCGAAACCTGGCCAAGGCGCTATTTCACACCAGCGAGGAGGTACAAAATCGCCATGCGCACCGCCAATCCATTCTCGACCTGATCCAGAATGATAGCTTGATCACTGTCGGCGACTTCGGAGGTAATTTCTACCCCACGATTGATCGGTCCCGGGTGCATAATCACCAGCGGTTTATTGATGTTCTCCAACACCTCTTCATTCAGCTGAAATTGCAGGGAATAATCCCGAAGACTGGGAAAAAACCGGATATTTTGCCGCTCCAACTGGATGCGAAGTATATTGGCGGCATCCGCCCATTTGAGGGTACCGACCAGATTGTAGCTGACCGATACGCCCAGGGACTCAATGTGTTTGGGAATCAGGGTAGGAGGGCCGCAAACCGTGATTTCAGCCCCCATTTTTTTGAGGGCAAAAATGTTGGACAAAGCCACACGGCTATGGGTAATATCGCCCACAATGGCGACTTTCAATCCTTTTAACTCGCCAAACTGCTCCCGCAGGGAGTAGGCATCTAGCAGGGCCTGGGTCGGATGCTCATGGGTTCCGTCGCCGGCATTGATGATCTGTGCCGGAATGTGCCGACTCAGGAATACCGGTGCCCCTGGCATGGGATGGCGCATCACAACCATATCGACCTTCATGGCCAGGATGTTTTTAACAGTGTCCAGCAGGGTTTCTCCCTTGTTAACCGAGGAAGCTGCCGCCGAAAAATTCACGACATCGGCGGACAGCCGCTTTTCCGCCAGCTCAAAAGAAATTCTCGTGCGGGTAGAATTTTCAAAAAACAGATTGGCAATAGTGATATCTCGCAGGGAAGGCACCTTTTTGATGGGCCGGTTGAGTACTTCCTTGAAATTGACCGCCGTATCGAGAATCAATTCGATGTCTTCTTTGGTGATCGGCTTGATGCCCAGGAGATGTTTGGTGCTAAGTGCCATGCGTATTGATTTGAAGCGAGAGCCGAGACCGTTACACTGCGAGAAGCGAGATAGAATGGCATTTCTGGTCTCGCTTCTCGCTTCTCGCAGTCCGCCTCAGGCGGATGGTCTTTTTTATGTTTTTTCCACCAGCCACACCTGATCGGTGCCACCATCTTCTTCTGTCAAAGACACGACCACCCGCTGCGACTCAATCGTATCCACCTTGATCCCTACATACCCGGGTTCAATGGGCAAATGTCGTTTGTGCATCCGGTCCACGAGCACCAGGAGCTCTACCGATGCTGGTCGGCCATAGGCCAGCATGGCATCCAGGGCGGCACGCACGCTTCGTCCCGTGTAGAGGACATCATCCACCAGGATTACCCGTTTGTTTTCGATAAGAAAATCGATCCGGGTCTTGTTGGGTTGCAGGGGTTTATCCCGCATTCGGAAATCATCTCTAAAGAAGGTCGTATCCAGTTCTCCATGAGGAATCTTCGCCTTCGGACGGTATTCTCTGATCATCTTGTAGATACGCCTGGACAAAAAAGTCCCCTTTGGCTGTGCCCCAAGAATGACCGTATCGCCAAAATCCCCATAGGTTTCCAGCAACTCATGACACAGCCGCTGCAAGGTCACGGAGAGCTTTCCAGCAGGAAAAAGTTCAAGCTTTTCGGAAGAAGACATTGGGGCAAAATTGCAATAAAAAACCGGCCCCCACAACTGTGAAGGGCCGGTCATCAGACATGGCAAAGAGATGTATATCAAGGGCTGGATTATCTTGCCTGGAATCGCTCAGAGGGCGCGGCGCGTTCGATCATGCGGTACTGCTGCTCCACTGTTTCAAGACTCAAGTATTCAGAAACAACCTCGTAATCTGTCCAGTCGATGTCGGTTTTTCCAATTGGCACTCCGTCTGCTACAATCACACGGAAAGTTCCGGCATAAGGTGTCGCCTCTCGATCACTAGCCTGTGATTGCATCCCGACAAAGCCGAGGTCATACATGAAGTCGAGCTTCTCGATGTATTCAGGGTTGTGGGAAATAAAGGTGTAAGGAAGGGCCACCCAGGGAGAGGTTTCTGTCTCGCGAAAATAGACCATCACTACCCCACTGTTCACGATAATATTGTCGATTTCCGGCACATCCAGATCAAGCGCGAGATAATAGCCATCCTGGCCAGGTGTACCTACGTCATACCAATCGTTTTCAAGGGCCAGATAGTTGATACTCCAGACATTGGCATTCCCATCCTGTCCATCGCGGCCGTCACGTCCGGGAGGGCCCTGAGGTCCACGTGGGCCGATACAGGAAGACATCACAGCTGCGAACAATGTCAGCGTTAGAAGTCTGAAAGCGAGGGTTGAAGAGACAAAAGATTTCATAACTGTTTCGTTTGTTGGCGATTCGTGTTTGTTGGAGGGCATCCGTAGTGGCGAACACAGTAGGATGTACGTCCGCTATTGGGCTTCGTTTGCCCATACTGAGCCACCGTGTCGGT
>CAZLKP010000407.1:0-4261 GCA_964560095.1 uncultured Bacteroidia bacterium | reverse complement strand
GGGGTTGCTGCCCCAGTGCTCCATGATGTCAATTTCTCCGCAGGCAGGCCAGGGAGTAGTACCGAAGCCCTGCGTCTGAAACCAGGCCCCCTGTTCGTTAACATTTTTTCCCAGCATCCAGATGGCTGGCCAGGTGCCCGCACCAGAAGGAAGCTTGGCACGTACTTCCATGCGACCATAGGTAAAGGCGAATTTTGAATTTAACCTTGCCGAGGTGTATGGCTTGGTGACTCCCTGATCCGTGTAGGATTCCTTGATGGCAGTGAGCTTTAGAAAACCATTTTCCACATAGGCATTCGCCTCTTCGTTGGTATAATGTTGTATTTCTCCATTGAACCAACTGCTCCCATTTGGCAGTTGTGTCTGCTGAAACCATTTACTCGTATCAATGGAGCCATTCCCGTCAAATTCATCCGACCAGATGAGGTTGCCAAATTCCAGCTCCGCCGGGAGCGTGCCATCATAGCTGACATCGTCGATATAGGCCAGCACCTGGTCGTTGTTGTTCTCTCCATTGACCTGAATGAGAACGCGGTTAAAATCTGTGCGCTCTGTGGGTGGTGGAGAGGTACCGTCCAGGTTCACGTAGGGGTCACTGCCAAAATCAAAGCTGATCTCCTGCCATTGATCCAGGACCACAGGCTTGATGATTTCAGACTGCGTGGACCAGGGGGCTGGGAGAGTGCCATCCTGTAATTTCAGAGACACTTGATTGGGCGCATTTCCTGTGATCCCTGATGAAGGCACAAAGATCTTCAAGGTAAATGTATGGAACGAATCTAGCTCAAAATTGCTACTCACATCAAACCATACATTCGCATACTGCCCGCCTACGTCGTGGTATTCAAGGACAGTTCCGGAGTTGTTGATACCTGTCCGTACGGGATTAGCCAAACTGGTATTGAGCTCGCATTCATCTCCGGCCCAGGCAGAAATGGTGCCGTTGCCTTCGAAATCATCAAAGACCAGGCTTTGAGCTGGAAGTACGGGAAGGAGGGAGAATAGGAAAGCAAAAAGAATAGAACATTTCATATTTGAAATTAATCAATTTCATAGGTTAGATGCAGAATTATCTGAGGAAAATATTGCAGGTCCCGGGGGGAAGGCATCGTGCAGGCGCGAATGATGGCGGTCATCCCAAACTCACCAACACGGGCTTTTTTAACAAAATGCCAATTGCAGTGAGGGGTCTCTGCAAGGATCTGTGGAAGCAGCACGACAACCCGAACGTCAAGTACAATCAAATGGCTGTAATTATTACCCTTCATCTGAGTGAAAATGCCGATATGCTTACCCCCAAGCGATGACAGCTCAAAAGAAGATCCGCCTTCAGGCAACTGATCTCACACAATGAAATAGCCGACTACAGACAGAATGAACCGACTCCAACTGCTCATCCAGCAGGTGGTGGCGGGCATGAATCATCTGTTGAAGCAGTACTTAGTGCTCTGTCAAGTACCGGATCATGGGTGATTGCTACACCTTTTTCCGCATCTCTGTGTTGGAAACCCTTCGCTCGTCTCGACTACCTCAGCTTTTCCGCCTTGATTCCCGACAGAGCCGGGATCTTCGACTCAAAAAAAGCTATCAGCACTTCCCCAACATTTTTCACTTGACAGTGCCTAGGTTTGCTCCGAAGGCACATCAGCCAGCAATAGTACTCTCAAACGCTTGGCTGACTCAAAAATCCGACGTTGGCAAGTGAAGGAGGCTTTCCAAACAATGACTACAACTCACAGGGAGAGTCAGGTTTCGGGGTTTCATTGAGTTGAAGGATGTACATCGAACACTGATTGAGTTGTGCAGGTGCCGTGCCAATAACGATAGATCCGAAGACCCCCACCAGAATGTCTTCACTGCCTTTGATGTTGGTGTACTCAGGTCTCACCGTGTTAAAATCCACAAATTTGGGGTCATTGGCCAGCCGGTAGGTAGTGATGAAGGTGTCGATAGCCGTGACTTCAAACCGAAAAGCATCCGGCAGGTCAGCAATCACATTGTTGCATCGGTTGCTCTCGTTTACCTCATATTCGTACACATTTCCCGCAACAGGATCAATGTCCTGGAAAAAAGCCTGTAGAATTTCTCCTGAACGAAACTGATAGCAAATTTCAGATTCATTGTCGCGGCACCTGACCCCTTCGGTAAACATATTGGTCGGGCCATAATCCGCCTGTTTGGCCAACCCATTTTCAGTATAGTCGAAGTAGGCCCGCATCTCAAAGCCGAGTGCCTGTCCGCGGTCAAATGTGACCCGATATTCCTCATCCAGTCCCACCTGCCTGAGACAACGCTGACCGCCTGGACCAGGTGTCGGGCTGGGGGAAGAAAAATCAACGTCGTCGGGGATGGTTGTGTGTGATACCAGCCGAAAATCCGGCTCGTCGGCCTTGGTCACCTCCAGCCAATAGGTCGTGCCGGCTTCCAGCGCCATATTACCCCGGGTGTCAAACTCATAAACCGTTGTGTAGGGAAAAAAGGTCCCAGGGTCCTTTTGGACGCTGTCCACCTCAGCGGCCGTCCACGCATTGACACCATCGGTCAGAATGACTCTCAGGTCCCTGGCACTCAGGTCTTCCTCGGCTGCCACTTCCTCTGCATTGCTTTCAGGAAGAAATCCTTTGGCGATTCTGACCTGCTGAATTTCTTCCCCAGGATTTAATACACCATATACAGACCAAATATCTTTGGGCTCGGCATTGATGTCTATATCGGTCGTGCAGCCATACAGGAAGAACGTCCATCCTACCACCGCAATTAGACTCACAAAAAATGAAGGGCGCATGTATTCACTTGATTTAACCGCGAAGATCAAATTTTATCATAATTTTACCCAATTATGTTTTACCCCCCGGTTGCAACTCTGTGTGTAAACAGCCAGAAGTCTAGCCGGTCAGGCTTCAAAACCGGTCCAGACCCCGAGTAAACCACCATTCCCATGTCCACTGCCAAATCTGAGGTCAAAAAAATTACCACCCGCGTTCTCCAGGCGATGAAAGAAAAAGGCAGGAAAATTTCCATGCTAACTGCCTATGATTTTTCCTTTGCCAGGATCCTCGATGGCGCCGGGATCCATGTGATCCTCGTCGGCGACTCCGCCTCTAACGTTATTCACGGTCATGAAACGACGCTCCCCATCACCCTCGAGCAGATGATTGATCATGCCAGTGCCGTAGTCAGAGGGGTTAGCCGGGCATTTGTCGTCGTAGATCTTCCGTTTGGCTATTATCAGGGAGATTCGAAAATGGCCCTGAAAAGTGCTATTAGGATCATGAAAGAGTCTGGCGCGCATGGGGTTAAGCTCGAAGGCGGCGAATTTGTCATGGATTCGGTGCGGAGAATCATCAGTGCCGGTATCCCGGTCATGGGGCATTTGGGACTCATGCCGCAGTCTATCTACAAATACGGAACCTACACGGTGAGGGCTAGAGAAGAGGCCGAAGCCGAAGCCCTCATCAAAGATTCCAAAGCCCTGGAAAAAGCTGGGGTATTCGGGATTGTCCTGGAAAAAATACCCGCTTCTCTGGCTTCTCAGGTGAGCCAAACACTGACAATACCAACCATCGGCATTGGGGCAGGCCAGGGTTGTGACGGTCAGGTTCTGGTCACGCATGATATGCTGGGAATCAACAAAGAGTTTTCTCCCCGGTTTCTTCGCCGATACGCCAATCTCGCCGATGTGATTGAAGCAGCTGTCAAACAATACATTCACGACGTCAAATCCGGCGACTTCCCAAATGAGGAAGAGAGATATTGATTGAGGGTGAAAAGTTGGGAGTTCGAGAGGGGAAAGATAAAGAGGTGAATTCTTCGGACTGAACTGCCAACTCCCACCGACCAACTCCCACCGACCAACGACCCACTTCTCTTGAACATCCCCATTTTATACGAAGACAATCACCTCATCGCAATTGACAAGCCAGCTGGGATCCTTTCCCAGGGGGATCATACCGGTGATACCAGTGTGGTTGATGAAGTCACAGAATATATTCGCACCACCTACAACAAACCTGGAAATGTCTATCTGGGTCTGCTCCATCGCCTGGACCGTCCAGCTTCAGGTGTGTTGCTACTGGCGAAAACCTCCAAGGCAGCTTCCCGTGTCTCTGCAATGTTTCAGAAAAAAGAGCCAGATAAGACCTACCTCATTGTGACCGAGCGTACACCCCAGCCCAGGCAGGCAACCCTGAAGCATCATCTGAAGAAACTGCCGGGTAAAAATATCGTCCGGGCACATAAAAAGCCGGTGGATGCCTCTAAA
>CAZLKP010000406.1:0-4267 GCA_964560095.1 uncultured Bacteroidia bacterium | reverse complement strand
TTTGAGGCTTCCACTTGATTTCATAGGCGTACAGCCATCCATTGTATTCTTCAAAATAGTCGATTTCCTGTCGTTGATGTGTACGCCAGAAATATTGATTGGGCTTAATCTGAGCCCGAGCCAACAGTTTTCTTCGCTCTACCACGACATAATTCTCCCAAATACCCCCAACATCATGTCTGATATCAAGCGATTGGAATTGTTGAATAATGCTGTTTCTGATCCCTAAATCGTAAAAGTAAATCTTAAATCCTTTGGCGATTTCCTTTCGGAGATTTCTACTAAATGAACGCAAGCGAAAAATCACGAACGCCTTTTCCAGCAGATCAATGTACCGTTCAACAGTTCTACGATTGGTTTTCAGGGTATTTGCCAATTCATTCAAAGAAACTTCATGACCAATCTGATGAGCCAGTAACTGAAGCAAATTGAAGATGATATCCCTGCGTTTTAGGTTCTCAAACTCTAACACATCTTTGTACAAATATTTTGAGGCCAAATCATCCAATAAAACCTTTGCTTCCTGCTCGTTTGCTTTTACAATCTCCGGATAAGTCCCAAGTGTCATTAAACCAGGAATCATCGCCGGTAATTGAATCGGATCATATACCTGAGATAATTCCAAATATGATATTGGATACAACACGAAGGTCAGGGCACGACCTGTAAGTGCTTCACTGGTTTGATTAGCAAGCTCAAAGCTGGAAGAACCGGTAGCAATTACCTGAAGTTCTGGAAGATGATCGCTCAGTAACTTAAGAATTCTTCCAATATTTGGCACATATTGAGCTTCGTCCAGAACAATGATTCTTTTCTCACCGAAGTAACGCCTTAGTACTGTGGGTTCCTCCCTGCTCAGGGCTTGCCTGACAGACTCAACCTCACAATTGTAATAGCCCTCAGGTTCTTCATATTTCCTTAATATATCCCGAACCAGAGTTGTTTTCCCAACCTGCCGAGCACCATAGAGTACAATGGTTTTATTTCTGAATAACCAACTTTCTATGACTGGCCGGAGCATCCGTCGGATCATCATCCTAACATTTATGTAGACAACTGCATAAATTTATATAAATTTATGCAGACAACTACACAAATCTTAAACATTGTACCCCTGAACCTATGCCTCTTCTCTACCACATCGTCGAGCCCGCCTACTGGGAATCATTCCTGGACAAGGACTACTACTACCCGGCTGCCTATCAGGAAGAAGGGTTTATTCATCTCTCACTGAAGGAACAGCTGGATGGAACGCTGGCCAAATTTTATCCGGATGCAACGGAACTGGTGTTGCTCCTGATTCCCGAGCGGCCCGTGAAGAAAGATCTTAAATACGAACCTGGCGGGCCAGATGGGCAGTTGTTTCCACATTTATATGCCAAACTCCCCATTGAAGCCATTGAAGACTCAAAAATGCTGGTCAAGGACCGGGATGGGACTTGGGAATGGGTGTAACGGAGAGGTCAGGGAAGGAGGTTCCCGCTATAAACAAGGCTTTGGGACCCCGGCAGAGCCGAAGCATCTATTCTATCTCCTCCATATAGCTCTCCCGCACTTTTTTGCGCATCCGGTAGTAGTTCACGATCCCCACAATCGTCACCAGGATCCCAACCCCAACGGCAATTTCCCCCAGCCAGCGCAACTCTTCCAGAAATTTCAGGTTCCAGACCGCAGCAGCCGTCATCAGCAGGTACAGGCCAGTTCGGAAGTAGGCCAGGAGTGTCCGCTGATTGGCCAGGTGTGTGCGATCCAGGGCGAGTTCGTCACGAAGGGTAAGTTCTTTGCGAGTCAGATTGGTTCGGCTCATGTTTTCTTTTTCTCTACACCCACTTGAGTGGCCAAATGCTGGGAGTGCTGCAGCGCCTTCTGCCCGGCAAGATGGTCAATGGCCTCATGAACTTGGGGAAAAAAATGATCTTGGCCAATGTATTCCATCATTCCATTCTTGTGGAGGACATCTCTCACCGGGCCGATAGCTCCTGCCACAGCAACATCAATCTCTTTTTCCCGGAGTTCTCCGATCAGCTGCCTCAGCATCCTGGAAGCGGAGCTGTCAATGCTGTGAATGGATTCTGCATTCAGAATGAGTAATTCCAGTGCCCCTTCTGCCTGCTTTTCCAGTTTTTTGATCTGGTCCCTGAAAAACTCGGCATTGGCGAAGTACAGCGGGGCATCAAAGCGAAGCACGAGGATTCCTTCGTGGATTTCAGCATTCTGAAATCTTCGCACATTCCGGTAAAAGGTTGTCCCCGGAATCCGGCCCAGTACGGCCACATGTGGATAGGCACTGTTGTAAATCACCAGAATCAGAGAAAGCACCATGCCGATCAGAATGCCCTGGATGATTCCCAAAACCAGCGTCGCGACAAAGGTGGCCATCAGCATGAAAAAGTCTTTCCGGTCATGCTTCCACAGCATGCGAGCCGTCTTCAGATCAATGAGCCCGAATACGGCCACCATGATGATGGACGCCAGGACGGCATTGGGCAAAAAGGTGAACAGCGGCGTGAGGAACAGGAGGGTAAGCGTTATCAGCACTACAGCAATCAGGCCTGAGAGTCCGGTTTTTGCCCCTGCCTGATCATTGACGGCCGACCGGGAAAACCCTCCATCTACCGGATAAGCCTGAAAAAATGATCCCCCCATATTGGCCATTCCCAAAGCAATCAATTCCTGATTGGGGTCGATTTCATATTCTCCCCGGTGTCTGTTCTCTATGGCCTTACCAACAGAGATCGACTCCATGAAGCTCACCAAAGCAATGGTGAATGCTGAAGGCAGCAACACGTTCCAACTGTCCGTGTTGAAGCTCGGGAGCTGAAATCCCGGCAAACCATCCGGAACAACCCCTACAATTTTTACCCCCTGCTCATCCAGTCCCAGGCCATAGACCACCAGAATCCCCAGCACTACGACCACCAAAGGGCCGGGAAAGGCCCTGTTGATACGTTTGATGATCATGATGATGCCAATCCCCAAAAGACCGATCAGAAGTGTTGGGATGGAAACATCTGAGATATTCCTCCCCGCCTCAATCAGAATCTCATGGATAAAACTGCTGCGGGAAATCTCAATTCCAAGCAGGTGTTTCAACTGGCTCAGTCCAATGATCAGTGCCGCTGCCGCTGTAAATCCTGTGATCACCGGGTGAGAGAGGAAATTCACCAAAAACCCCATCCGAAAGGCTCCCATCAGAAATTGTGTGATCCCCACCATGAAGGACAAGGTGATAGCCATGAGAATATATCCTTCCGGATCGAGGCCCTCAATCGCCCCCACTCCAGTAGCAACCAGCAGTGAAACCAACGCGACCGGACCGACAGCCAGCTGTCTGGAGGTTCCGAAAATGGCATACATCACAATCGGAATCAACGCTGCATACAACCCGTATATCGGTGGGAGTCCGGCAATCATGGCATAGGCCATCCCTTGAGGGATGAGCATGACCCCAACCGTGATGCCTGCAGTCAGGTCGCCTGTAAAAAAAGACTTTTGATAAGCCGGGAGCCAGGAGAGAATGGGGACAAACTTACTCAGTTTTTTTACCATCAATGCAGATTTACGCTGATCCGAGCGGCGTGGAGGCTTCCCTGATAGGATACCAGATCAACCCGTTGAACGCTTAGTGGGGCAGGCGATTTCTCAGTAAACCATAGGTGAATGTACCCAAAATTGCCCCCAAAATCGCTACCAGATAGACGGTGTACCCATTTCCAACCAAGATATACAGGGGTCCCGGACAGGCACCGGTCATGGCCCAGCCCAGGCCGAATATGGCCCCGCCAATCAGGTATCGGGCAATGCCCGGGGCTTTGGGGACTTGTTTGATCTCTTTGCCTTCCACATTTTTGATCCCAAAACGGTGGAAGATCTGGTTGATCACAACGCCCAGGACCACTGCGGTACCAATGACTCCATACATATGGAAACTCTGGAAACGAAACATCTCCTGGATTCGATACCAGGATATGATTTCTCCCTGGGTGAGTGCGATCCCGAACACAATCCCGATCAGGAGAATAGCGAGCGTGAGGAATGCTTTGTTCATTTTTCTGAAGTTGAGAATGGTTAGGTTAGCCTAAAAGGACGGGAAAAAATACATGGGTCATGAGGAGGCCTCCGATAAAAAAGCCGATCACAGCTACCAGAGAGGGCCATTGCAGATTGGCAAGACCGGTGATGGCATGCCCGGAGGTACAACCCCCGGCATAGCGGGTGCCAAATCCGACGAGAAAACCGCCGAGCACAACGAATACCAATCCCTGCC
>CAZLKP010000405.1:0-4273 GCA_964560095.1 uncultured Bacteroidia bacterium | reverse complement strand
CAAATGCCTCGTTATTCCTCCCTCATCGCCTCGCAGAAGCGATCATGCGGCCGAAGGGCTACACTCTGACCTTCCGACTTGCCGGGCTTGACCTTCCAAATGATCTTATCCGTCCCGATCCAGGGCAGCTCTACTTTTCGTGCTTTTTCTCCGTACCTTTCTCCCATGCCAATCATCTTCGACATGGACGGCGTGATCGTCGATACCAATCCGTTTCACAAGCAGGCCTGGATGGAATATGCCCGGGAGCTCGGCCATGAGATCGACGAGGCCTGGATGCACACCCATGTGTTTGGGAGAATCAACAAGGAGGCCCTGGCCGCACTGTTGGGATATGAACCCTCACCGGAGGAAGTTGCCCGGCATACCCGAAACAAGGAAACCAGGTTCCTGCAGGCATTTGGCCCACACATGAGCCTGGTACCTGGCCTCAGGGAGGTTCTCAATTGGGCAAAGGAGCAGGATATTCCGATGGCTGTGGCCACAAGCGCGCCACGGATGAACGTGGATTTCATCATCGATGGCCTGAATCTGCGTCCCTACTTCTCCATTATCGTAGATGACGAGATGGTCAACAAGGGAAAACCCGACCCGGAAATCTACCTCAAAACCGCTGAGCTCCTTCAGACAGATCCGGCTGATTACCTGGTGTTTGAGGACTCTTTTTCTGGCGTAGCAGCAGCACTGGCAGCCGGGATGAAAGTGATTGCCGTATCCACCACCCACCAGCCGGAAGAATTTTCCGGTGTAGAAGGGGTCATCCGGGATTTTTCCGAATTTCGCCAGGAAGCCTGGCTGGACCTATGACAAACCCGGAAGAACCGTATGACTTGATCGTGGCAGGCGGAGGTGCAGCCGGATTCTTTGCTGCCATCAGGGCAGCGGAGGTCGCACCGGGCAGCCGGATAGCTATCCTCGAAGGATCCAATCAAACCCTCAACAAAGTACGCATTTCTGGCGGTGGCCGCCGCAATGTCACCCACGCCTGCTGGGATCCTGCCGAACTGGTCACCCATTATCCGCGAGGCCAGAAAGAATTGCTCGGTCCATTTCACACATTCGCCCCGGGCGATACCGTCGAGTGGTTCGCTTCAAGAGGTGTGGAAACAAAAATTGAGGAAGACGGCCGCATGTTTCCCGTTACCAATCGCTCGGAAAGCATCGCCGGATGCCTGGAAGATTCAGCCAGGCAAGCTGGGGTTGAGGTCATCCTTCGTCAGCGCGTCAGGACGATCAGCAGAAGATCGGAGAGATTTTTCCTGGGCACAGCCTCGGGTCAGTCTTTTGAAACCAGATACCTGATGGTAGCGACCGGCAGTCAGCCTGCCATGTGGGAAGTGCTCGCTGGCATGGGTCACCGCATCATTTCACCTGTACCCAGCCTGTTCACTTTTCACATCAACAGCAAAGGCCTGCACAAACTCTCCGGCGTCTCAGTCCCCAATGCCGGGATACAGGCAGAAGGGAGACCTTTCCAGAGTTTCGGCCCCCAGCTGATCACCCATCAGGGGCTGAGTGGTCCGGCGGTATTGCGGTTGTCCGCTTATGGTGCCCGTGACTTCTTTTCCAGGGATTATCATGCCCAATTGCGGGTAGATTGGCTTGGAAGCGGGAAAGAAGCCGGAATGATTGCAATTCGCGAATACCGAACAAACTCAGGTGCCCGCCTTGTTGCAGGCAAAGGACAGGTGGATGTACCTCACAGGCTCTGGCTTTGGATGGTGGCCCGTTCGGGCATACAGCCTGAGGCTCACTGGGCAGATCTCACCCGGGAGCAAATGGACCGACTGGCAGAAAATCTGTCTGACTGCCCGCTTCAGATGATCGGCAAAAGTACCTTTAAGGAAGAGTTTGTGACTGCGGGAGGCGTGGACCTAGCAGAAATAGATTTCCGGCGCTTCGAATCGAAAGCTGTCCCCGGCCTGTTTCTCGCCGGCGAAGTCCTGAACATCGATGCGGTAACAGGTGGGTTTAATTTTCAGGCGGCCTGGACCGGTGGGTGGATGGCAGGAAGTGAATTAGGGAAGAGGATGATTGAAAAACGGGAGGGCCAATGAAGACACATATTCCTCCATTTCCGTATATTGAAATGGTACTTGTATGACTTCGAATGCAATCTAAACATCACATTACCAATATCCTTTCGAAAGCAATGCCTGGCTTTCGTGAGCGGTATTTTGTCAAGAGACTGGGTCTGTTTGGCTCAGTAGCCAGAGGTGATGCTTCTGCGGATAGTGATATCGACATTCTGGTAGAGTTTTCACAACCTGTCGGGATGGAGATTGTTGATCTCGCGATTGAACTGGAAGAGCTGTTGCAGTCCAGGGTTGACCTTGTGTCGAAAAAGGCGATTCAACCCCGCATGCTCCCTTATATTGAAAAGGATATCATATATGTCGCAGCGTGATTCTTTGTTATTGGTAGAAGATATGGTAGAAGCAATCTAAGGGAACCATCTCCCGATTAGCCATCAAACAAATAAGGCTGCCTCATCATAAGGCAGCCTCGTGTGTTGAAAATGGAAAAGCAATTCTTGGTGCTTTCCTGTTCTTATTTTGTCGCCTGATGAACGACACGCTGAGGAAATGGAATTTCGATTCCGGCTTTGTCGAGGGCTTCTTTCGCCGCTTCGGTCACACCAAAATAGACATCCCAATAATCGGCTGTTTTCGCATAAGGCCGAACGGCTAAATTAACAGAACTATCGCCAAGTTCAAGCACATTTACGGATGGTGCAGGGTCTTGAAGCACCTTGGGATGATTTACCATCGCTTCCATGATGGCATCTCGGGCAGCTTTGATGTTTTCGCTATAACCGATGCCGACCACCAGATCTACACGCAGATGCTCCTTGGTGGTGAGGTTGGTGATGGTGCCACCCGCCAACGGGCCATTCGGCATGATCACGGTTTTGTTTTCTGGAGTGAGAATGGTGGTCACGAAAATGTTGATCGCCGTTACATGGCCCAGGTTGCCATCAGCTTCGATGAGATCGCCGACTTTGAATGGGCGAAACAGCAGAATGAGCACGCCTCCGGCAAAGTTGCCCAGGCTGCCCTGCAAGGCCAGCCCCACGGCCAGACCGGCTGCACCCAGAATGGCCACAAATGAGGTCGTTTCAACCCCAAGAATCTCAATCACAGAGATAAACAGCACCGCTTTGAGCAGCACGCTGGTGAGGTCAGTCAGAAAAGTGCGTAGCGTATCGTCGGTTTCCCGCTTTCTTAAGGTTTTGCCAATGGCTTTGCCGACCCACTTGATCAGCCAGAGTCCTGCTATCAGAAGTATTGCGGCCAACACAATTTTGGGCGCATATTCCAGAATCATGGACTGTCCCTGTTCCAGTAGACTGGGTAAGGAGTCGAAGGTTTCGTCGTTCATAATAGGTGGTTGATGTGTGAATAATGGAAATGAATGATGATTTGCTGACGCAATATGACCGAAAAGGTCACCATTTATGAATGTAATTCACAGATTCCAATTTTCCTGAACCACATAGCAAAGGCTTGCAATCAAATATCTCACGACAATTGTCGTAGAAAAATTTGGAACTACGACACTTGTCGTTTATACTTGTGCCAGGTCATCACACACTGAACTCATTATGTCTATTCCTCATCCATCTGATGCCGAATTGGAAATCCTTCAGATTCTGTGGGAAATCCAACCGGCTACGGTCCGCGAAGTGCACGAAGTGCTATCACGCTCCAAGGAAGTCGGTTATACCACCACCCTGAAGCAGATGCAGCGTATGCACGAAAAAAAAGGCCTGTTAACGCGAAAAGTGCAGGGAAAAACACATCTCTATGCCTCTGCCCTTCCCGAATCCAGTGTACGGGGCAATGTCCTGAACCGATTGGCTGAATCTGCTTTCAAAGGCTCTGCTATGTCGCTGGCCATGCATGCCCTGGGCCAGAGTCAACCCTCGGAAGAAGATCTGGAAGCACTGGAGCAATGGCTGGAATCAAAACGTAACGAACAATCGTCATGATCACAGCAGAATTGATCGGAATTGTGGTGGGTCACAGCCTTTGGCAGGGGGCCATCATCGGGGCCAGTTTCTGGCTGGGATCTCGTTTCCTGGGGCAGAACAATCCGCAGGCCAGGTACCGGCTGGCGGGTGTTCACCTCTTCTGGATGGCCATTTGGGTGGCATACACGGCCATAACCGAATATCGCCCTGATCCCGTCGGAGGATCTGTTCAGAACATCCTGGAAGGAATACAGCTGGATCCGGCTATGTGGGTGGAAATGATTCGAAACAGACCCGCAA